>JANLHE010000105.1 GCA_024653875.1 Acidobacteriota bacterium | reverse complement strand
CCCAGCTCCGCGGGAATGACCAGCGGGTTGGTGATCAGCGCGTGCCCGTACGCGTTGAATTTGTCAGGGCCCAGCAATATCAGCAGGTTGCCGGCGAGGTGACCGATCAGGAATAAAACGAGCGACAGTCCCGTCAACGCGACCAAGAACTTCGAACCGACGGACGTGCTGAGCGCCTTCAGGGCTTTCATTCACGTTCTCCACCGCGCATTCTATCCGCCGCATCGTGCGTGTGGCAACTTTGATAGACTTCCTACCCGCATGAAGATTCACGAGTACCAAGGCAAATCCATCCTCGCGCGACACGGCGTGGCCGTGCCACGCGGCTTTGTGGCGTTCACCGCCGACGAAGCCCGGACGCACGCCCAGACGCTGGGCGGCGGCACCGTGGTCGTCAAGGCGCAGATTCACGCGGGCGGCCGCGGCAAGGGGGGCGGCGTCAAGGTCGTCGCAGGCCCGGATGCGGCCGAGGCGGCCGCCAAAGCCATGCTGGGCATGACCCTGGTGACCTATCAGACCGGGCCCGCCGGCCAGGTCGTGTCGCGGGTGCTGGTCGAGGAAGGCCTGCAGATGACCCGCGAGATGTATCTCGGCATGGTCATCGACCGGTCCACGCAGAAAATCGTCCTGATGGCCAGCCAGGAAGGCGGCGTGGAGATCGAAAAGGTCGCCGAAGAGACGCCCGGGAAGATCCACAAGGTGTTCGTGCACCAGGCACTCGGCCTCCAGCCCTTCCAGGCGCGCCAGCTGGCGTTCAAGCTGGGGTTGTCGGGCGACGAGGTCAAGAAGGCCGTCAAGCTGATGCTGGCCGTCTACGACGCGTTCGTGGCCAGCGACGCCGCGCTGCTTGAAATCAACCCGCTGGTGGTGACCGCGGGTGGCGACCTCATCGCTCTGGACGCCAAGGTCAACTTTGACGACAACGCCCTCTACCGGCATCTGGACATCCGGGAATTCCGGGACCTGGCCGAGGAAGACCCGCTCGAAGTGGACGCGTCGAAGTTCCAGCTGAACTACATCAAGCTGGACGGCACGATTGGGTGCATGGTCAACGGCGCCGGCCTCGCGATGGCGACGATGGACATCATCAAGCTGGCGGGCGGGGAACCGGCGAATTTCCTGGACGTGGGCGGCGGCGCCAACGCCGAGCAGATCAAGAACGCCTTCCGCATCCTGATGTCGGACACGAGCGTCAAGGCCGTGCTCATCAACATTTTCGGCGGCATCCTCCGGTGCGACGTGCTGGCGCAGGGCGTGATCGCGGCCGTGACGGATCTGGGCGTGCGGGTGCCGATTGTCATCCGCATGGAAGGCACCAACGTGGAGACGGGCAAGCAGATGCTCAAGGAGAGCGGCCTGAACTTCACGACGGCCGACGCGATGGACGAGGCAGCCGCGAAGGTTGTCGAGCTGGCGAGCTGACGGCGCTCTTCAAATAACAAATAACAAATAACCAAATAATAAATAGCCACCTAGAGAAATGTTCCATGTCTGTACTGATTGATAAGTCCACGCGTCTCCTGGTGCAGGGCCTGACCGGCCGCGAGGGGACGTTCCACGCCAAACAGGCGCAGGCCTATGGCACCAACGTGGTTGGTGGCGTGACGCCCGGAAAGGGCGGGACCACCCACGAGGGCTGGCCGGTGTTCAACACCGTGGCCGATGCCGTGGCGGCCACCGGCGCCAACGCGACCGTGATCTTCGTCCCGCCTCCGGGCGGCGCGGACGCCGTCATGGAAGCGGCCGATGCGGGCGTGGCCCTGGCGGTCTGCATCACCGAAGGCATTCCCACGCTGGACATGATGCGGGCGCTGACCTTCATGAAGGGCTCCGGCATGCGCTTGATTGGACCGAACTGCCCGGGCCTGATTTCGGCGGGCCGCGCCAAGGCCGGCATCATCCCCGGGCACATCTGCAAGGAAGGCCGCGTGGGGATCGTGTCGAAGTCCGGCACGCTGACCTACGAGGCGATTCATCAGCTGACGGCCAACGGGCTGGGGCAGACCACCTGCATCGGGATTGGCGGCGACCCGCTCATCGGCACGTCGTTCATCGACGCGCTGAGCCTGTTCGCGGCGGATCCCGAGACCGAAGCGGTGGTGATGATCGGCGAAATCGGCGGCAGCGCTGAAGAAGAGGCCGCCGCCTACATCAAGGCCACGTTCAAGAAGCCCGTCGTCGGGTTCATCGCCGGACAGACGGCGCCGCCCGGACGCCGGATGGGCCATGCGGGCGCGATCATCGCCGGCGGCAAGGGCACGGCGGCCGAGAAGATGGCGGCCCTGGCCGACGCCGGTGTGCGCGTGGTCAACAGCCCCGCCGACATCGGCCGCGCGATGCAGGACCTGCTCAAGTAGGAAATGCGACCGGGGCGGTCTGGGGGACGGGGATCCGGTGGTCTTGGGCGCGGTGCTTGTCTTGGATGCGGTGGTCTTGGGATGCGGAGTAGGGGGACGGGAGTCGATCTGTGGGAAACTCGATCGTAATTCAGCGAGTTTTCCACAGATCGACTCCCGTCCCCCTATAATTGATAGATTATGAGTTCGCCGCTTGCCACGGCCGCACCGGCCGAGTCTTCATCCTCCCAGCACGTCGTCAACGATTTCAGTATTTCGGTCGCCACCGTCAACGGGTCGGGCAGTCAGACTGCCAACCTGGTGCTCTTGCGCGCGATTTTTCAGATGGGGGTGCCCGTGTCGGGCAAGAACATGTTCCCATCGAACATCGCGGGATTGCCCACGTGGTACACCATTCGCGCGAACGCGAAGGGGTATATCGCGCGGAAGAAGGAAATCGATTTCCTTGTCGCGATGAACGCCGAGACCGCGCGTGAGGACGTGCTCTCGCTCGACCCGGGCCGCGCCGTGCTCTACGACGTGCCGCTGAAGCTCAACGAGCTGCGCGACGATCTGATGTTTTATTCCGTGCCCTTCGACAAGATCGTCGCCGAGGTCTGCCCGGACGCGAAGTTGCGGCGCCTGGTCAAGAACATGATCTACGACGGGGTGCTGTCGCACCTGCTGTCGGTGGACCTGGGCGAGATGGTTGAGGCGTTGTCCAAGACCCTCGGCAAAAAACCGAAAGCCATGGCGCTCAACCAGGCCGCGCTCGAGGCAGGTGCGAAGTACGCGCAAGAACACTTCGCGGTGATTCAGCATCCCTACCGGATCCAGCGGATGAACAAGACCGGAGGCCTGATCCTGGTCGACGGCAACGCCGCCGCCGCGATGGGCTGCATGTTCGCCGGCTGCACGGTCGTCGCCTGGTATCCCATCACGCCCTCGTCCTCGCTGCCCGAGTCGTTCATCAGCTACATGCGCAAGTACCGCATGGACAAGGACACCGGCAAGGCGACGTTCGCGATCGTGCAGGCGGAAGACGAGATTGCCGCGATTGGCATGGTCATCGGCGCCAGCTGGGCGGGTGCTCGCGCCATGACGTCCACGTCGGGCCCGGGCATCTCGCTGATGTCCGAGTTCGCGGGCCTGGCGTATTACGCCGAGGTGCCGGCCGTGGTGTTCGACATCCAGCGCGTCGGTCCCTCCACCGGATTGCCCACGCGCACGGCGCAAGGCGACATCCTCTCGACGGCCGTTCACTCGCACGGCGATACCAAGCACGTGCTGCTGCTGCCCGCCTCGATGGGGGAGTGCTTCGACATGGCCGGGGACGCGTTTGACCTGTCCGAACGCCTGCAGACCATCGTGTACGTGATGAGCGACCTGGATCTGGGCATGAACACCTGGATGTCCGAGCCGTTCACGTATCCCACCAAGCCCCTGGACCGCGGCAAGGTGCTGGACGAAGCCAAGGTACGCGAACTGGGCGCGTCGTGGGGCCGCTACAAGGACCTCGATGGCGACGGCATCCCGTGGCGGACGCTTCCCGACACCGGCACGCCATCGTATTTCACGCGTGGCTCCGGTCACAACGCGATGGCGCAGTACTCCGAGCGCGCCGACGACTACACGAACAATCTGGATCGCCTGTCGAAAAAATTCGACACCGCCGCGGGCCTGGTGCCCCAGCCGGTCATCGACGACGTGAAGGGCGCCAAGGTGGGCATCATCGCCTACGGCTCCAGCCACTGGGCGGTGATTGAGTCGCGCGACCTGCTGAAGGATGAAGCGTCGCTGGACACGTCGTACCTCCGGCTGCGCGCCTATCCGTTCCCCGAGTCGGTGGACGCGTTCATCCGCCGCCACGACCGGGTCTACGTGGTGGAGCAGAACCGCGACGCGCAGATGCTGAGCCTGCTGCGCATCGACATCGATCCGGCGCTGCAGACACGGTTGCGGAGCGTGTTGCACTACAGCGGTTTGCCGATTGACGCCCGCAGCGTTACCCAGAGCATCGTCGCGCAGGAGAAGCAGTAATGTCGACCGAGACGTCCACGCCCACGCCCGCCCCCCAAGCCAAAAAGACCAACCGCCTGGGTCTTGAACTCGCGTCGTATCGCGGCAGCAAGACGACGCTGTGCGCCGGGTGCGGCCACAACGCCATCACCGAGCGCATCATCGACGCCTGCTACGAAATGGGCGTGGATGCCAAGAAGGTGATCAAGCTCTCCGGGATCGGGTGTTCAAGCAAGAGCCCGGCGTACTTCCTGAACCAGTCGCACGGCTTCAACTCCGTGCACGGCCGCATGCCCTCGGTGGCCACCGGCGCCATGCTGGCCAACCACACGATGGCGGCGATCGGCGTCAGCGGCGACGGCGACACGGGCGCGATTGGCATCGGCCAGTTCGTGCACCTGATGCGGCGCAACCTGCCGCTCATCTACATCATCGAAGACAACGGGTGCTACGGCCTGACGAAGGGGCAGTTCTCCCCGACGGCCGACCTGGGCACGAAGGCGAAGAACGGCGTAGTGAACGACCTGCCGCCGATTGACACCTGCGCGCTCGCGATCGAGCTCGGTGCCACCTTTGTCGCGCGCTCGTTCTCCGGCGACAAGAAACAGCTGCTGAGCATCCTCAAGGCCGCCATCGCGCATCGGGGCACGTGCATGATCGACGTGATCTCGCCGTGCGTGACGTTCAATGATCACGAGGGGTCCACCAAGAGCTACGCCTACGTGAAGGAACACGACGAGGCGCTCGGTGAGGTGACCTTTGTGCCGTTCTTCGAGGACATCTCGGTGGATTACGAGCCCGGCTCCACCACGGAGGTCACGATGCACGACGGATCGCACCTCTTCCTCAAGAAGATCTCGGAGCACTACGACCCGACGGACAAGCTGGCCGCCAACCGGCTCCTGCACGAGACGTCGCTGCGTGGCGAGTTCCCGACCGGCGTCATCTACATCGAGCCCGACAAGGACGATTTCCTGACGAGCCTGAACATGGTGGAGCAGCCGCTTGCGTTCCTGCCGCAGTCAATGACGCGTCCGGCGCCGTCGGTGCTTGAAGAGCTGATGGCCGGGTTGAAGTAGGGTCTTGGGGTCCTGAAGTCCTGAAGTCCTGGGGTCCAACGTACGGAGGGCACGGGCTTCAGCCCGTGCCTTTTCTTCTAGTCCTTGTGGACCCTGAACGACATCTCCACCTCGACCGCCACGCGTGTGGGGGCATCGTTAAGGCGGCCGGGCGCGAACACCCACGCGGACAGGGCCTCCAGCGCCTGGGCGTCCAGCGCGCTGTTCAACGACCGCCACACCTGGGACCGTTCGACGCGTGTACTTTGGGTTGGGCGACTTCAGGACCTTTGGCGCCGTCAATCCCGGGGTGCCCACGGTCGGCCCCCAGGACCCCAGGACCCCAGGACCCAGATATAATCGCCCAAATATGTCTGAGAGAACTTTCGCCATCATCAAACCTGACGCCGTGAAGGCCGGCTACACCGGCCGAATTCTGGTGCGTATCGAAGAACAGGGGTTCACCATCAGCGGCATGCGCCGGGTGCACCTCAGCAAACGCGAGGCCGAGGGCTTTTACGCCGTCCACCGCGAGCGGCCGTTTTTCGCCAGCCTGACCGACTTCATGTCGTCCGGCCCGTGCGTCGTGTTGTGCCTGGAAGCGCCCGATGCCATCAAGAA
>JANLHE010000099.1 GCA_024653875.1 Acidobacteriota bacterium | reverse complement strand
CCGCTGCGACCGGTCCTCGGCTTCACCGAGAAACCAACGCTCGACATTGCTCGACGGCTGTTCGCCACCGACGCGCTGTGGAACACGATGGTTGTCGTCACGCGGGCTTCGTCATTGCTGCGTTTGTACGAAACGCACGTGCCGCACTGGGCCAACGCCTTCGCGACCCATAAGCGGCTGCCCGCCCACCGGCGCCAGTCGTTCCTGGACGAACAGTACGCGACGCTGCCGTCCTCGGACTTTTCGCGGGACGTGCTCACGCACGCCGAAGGTCTCGCCGTGTACTCCTGGGGCCAGGCGATCGGATGGTCGGATCTCGGCACGCCCGATCGATTGCATCAATGGCTTGACGGGGGGCTTGACGGGGGGCTTGACGGCGGGCTTGACGGCGGGCTTGACGGGGGGCTTGACGGCGGGCTGAACGGGCTGGACGCGGTGCCGGCGCAGTTGAGCGCGTGAGCCGGTGCACTGGTGTTCCCGCGGAGGTGTATATGACGCGATACTTTCATGAAATCGACGACGAGGTGTTCGAGATCGATGTCTGCGCGATGGCGCAGGGCTGCGATGCCGTCTCGCCGTTCTTCGTCGCGTACGTCAGCCGGCTCGACCGGAGTGAACTCGTGCCGGTCATGAGCGCGCTGGGCCGGCGCGAAGTGTATGGACCCACCGAAGCGTGGGCGGTCCAGAACGCCCGCGATCTGCTGGCGTCCAACAGTTGGCGCGCGAGGCCGACAGCCGTCTGCCGAATAGTTAATGAGAATTAACTAATCGGGTTTTTCAGTAGCCGAGCGGAAAATTCCGCTGTTCTCCGGCCCTGCTAGTGCCGACGGCGCGCCTGTGGGCGACAGGCGGCGCCGAGCAACACGATGGCACGTCCGTTGCTGTTAGAGACGATCCAGCAGGCCGGCCGGGACTTCCAGCAGATGGGGAAGTCGATCCAGGCGATGCTGAAGAGTATGGACACGGCGATGAAGAACCCACATCGTGACTTGCCGCCGCTGGTGGTGTCGCGTCGTGACTGAGAACATCAGTTCAAGGACGTCTTATGACCGCCAAAACCGCTGTCGCAATCGCCGGCCTCGCGTTGACCGTCGGCGCGTCCAGTTGCCTGCGGTTCTACGACATCGGGATCGAGACGCCAATCCAGGCGAAGCTCGATGTGTCGTCGTTTCAGCGCGTGTTGATTCTCGGGTTCCTCGCTGGCGGATCCAAGGACGTCGATCTGAACACCGAAACCGTGCGCCTGCTGCGCAGCCAGTTGCGGACGAAATCGGACCTCAAAGTCGTGGACTCCGACGTGCTGTACCTAGTGGATGAAGTGGACCGCCGGCGCCGGGCGCCGGGCGAAGTACCGGCGACCGAGTCGGCCGCGGCGGACGACCCGAAGATCATGAACGAGAAGGACCTTCGGGCGTATGAGGCCATTTTTGCCGACGTGGATTACTGGAAGCGCGTGGGTGAGGAGTACCAGGCGCCACTCATCGTCACCGGCTCGATTCTGTTCACTGACGTACAGCGGAGCGGTCCCGTGACCCGCTCCGAGGAAACGCTGGACCAGTACGGCCGCCGGACAGTCCGCGACGTCCGGCACTACGAAGACCGGAAGGGCTATGCCCTGGTTTCCACGTTCCTCTTTATCGACGGCCGGACGGGGGTGCAACTCTACAGCGAGTCGTTCCGCGAGGAAACGCTCTACAGCGCCGCCAATAACACCCCGCCGCTGTCGTCGTACTTCGAACTGATGGACCGCCTTCTGCCGGGGTTCCTGAGTACGCTCAGCACCCAGAAGATCAAAGGCACACGCACGCTGCTTCGATAAGTGTTACCGCGACGCGTACTGCTCCGGCTTCTTCTCGAATGTCGCCTTGCACGCCGGGCTGCAGAAGTAGTAGGTCCTGCCCTTGTGGACCGCCGTCGCCGCCGCCGTTGCCTCGTTCACTTGCATGCCGCAAACAGGATCTTTCACCATGGACTGCCTCCAATGCTGCTCGTACAGTAACACTCAGGCTGCGCACAGGTCCGTGCAATCGATAATTAACGAAGATTAACAATGCGTGCGGATGGCACCGGGGGCTGACAATTCAACACCGTTGGTGGAAATGCCGCAGTGTCGCCGGCACCAAGACCATGAGAACGGCCGTTCGTCTAACACATCGGAACGTAGACAGGCGGCACAAGATCTGCAAACATGGTGACCGTGCTTTCTTTGACGTCCCCGCGTGGCCGGTTCGCGGCGCTTGTTCTGGCCGCCGCCCTCGTCGTCCCGAGTGGGCTGGCGGCGGCCGATGCCGCGTCGGCGCAGCAGGAGTGCGAACGCGAGGGGCA
>JANLHE010000096.1 GCA_024653875.1 Acidobacteriota bacterium | reverse complement strand
CGGGAGAAGGGCGTCGGGAACTGACTATGGCGAACGTAGAAATCACAGGCAAGGTTGTCAGCGACAAGATGCAGAAGACGGTCATCGTGACCACCGAGCGTCAGGTCCGCGACGAGCGGTACGGCAAACAGTTGAAGCGCACGACGCGGTTCATGGCGCACGACGAGAAGGAGGAAGCCAAAGTGGGCGACCTCGTGACCATCGTGCAGGCCCGTCCCCTCAGCCGCAACAAGCGGTGGGTGGTGACGCGGGTCGTGGAACGGGCGCGGCTGTGAAAACGACCTCTGAGGTCGTTTTTCGAGGGCCAGAAAGCGAAAAACGACCTCAGAGGTCCTGACAGGAAGACCAGGAGACACGACCATGATTCAAATGCGATCGATTCTCGACGTGGCCGACAATTCGGGCGCGCGCAAGATCGCCGTCATCAACCCGATTGGCGGTTCGACCGGGCGCTACGCGCGCATCGGCGACATCGTGACCGCCTCGGTGAAGGAAGCGACGCCGGACGCCACGGTCAAAAAGGGCCAGGTGGTGAAGGCCGTCATCGTGCGCACCCGCAAGGAACTGCGCCGCCGCGACGGGTCGTACATCCGGTTCGACCGGAACGCCGCGGTCATCGTGAACAACGAAGGGGAGCCGGTGGGGACGCGCGTGTTCGGCCCCGTGGCGCGCGAGCTGCGCGAGCGCCGGTTCATGAAGATCATTTCGCTGGCACCGGAGGTGCTGTGATGGCGGTGGGACACATGTCCATCAAGAAGAACGACAACGTCCTGGTGATCGCCGGGCGCGACCGGGGCAAGCGCGGCCGCGTGATGGTCGTCACCCCGGGCAAGAACGGGGTGATCGTCGAGGGCGTGAACATCATCAAGCGCCACACGAAGCCGAACCCGCAGAAGAACATCAAGGGCGGCATCGTGGAGCGCGAGACATCGATGAGCGCGGCCAAGGTGCAGGTGGTGTGCCCGCAGTGTGGCGCGGCCACGCGCATCGGGCACCAGGTGCTGGAAGACGGCAAGAAAGTGCGGATCTGCCGCAAGTGCAAGGGAGTGGTGGACAAATGAGCCGCCTGAAGGATCGATACGTCAAGGATGTGGTGCCGGCCCTGACCAAGGAATTCGGCTACACGAACATCATGGCCGTGCCCAAGATCAGCAAGATCGTGGTCAACATGGGCCTCGGTGAAGGCACGCAGAACGCGAAGATCGTGGACACCGGCGCCGACGAGCTCGGGAAGATCACGGGCCAGAAGGCGTCGATTACGCGGGCCAAGAAGTCGATTGCGCAGTTCAAGGTGCGGCAGAACATGCCCATCGGCGCGATGGTCACGCTGCGCGGGCAGCGGATGTATGACTTCCTGGACCGGCTGATTGCCATCGCGCTGCCGCGCGTGCGCGACTTCCGCGGGATCTCCCCGCGCGGGTTCGACGGCCGCGGCAACTACACGCTGGGCCTGCGCGACCAGTTGATCTTCCCGGAGATCGACTACATGAAGGTCGACAAGGGGCGCGGGATGAACATTTCGGTCGTGACCACGGCCAAAACCAACGAAGAGGCGCGCCGGCTGCTCCAGCTGATCGGCATGCCGTTCCGGCAGAACTAGGACGATATCGATGGCTACCACTGCAAAACGCGTCAAGGATGCCCAGGGGCTCAAGTTTCAGGTGCGCGCGCGCAATCGCTGCAAGAAGTGCGGCCGCCCGCGCGCCTATATGCGCAAGTTCGCGCTGTGCCGCCTCTGTTTCCGCGAGCTCGCGCTGCGCGGCGAAGTGGCCGGCGTGATTAAGAGCAGCTGGTAGGCTCCGGCTATTCGACTGACTTTGCCAGCTCTTCGAAAGATTTCCTAAGGACGACTGACATGACCGATCCGATCGCAGACATGCTGACCAGGCTCCGGAACGCCGTGCACGCGCGCCATCCGCGCGTGGATGTGCCGACGTCCCGCCTGAAGGCCGAGATTGCGCGCATTCTCGAGCGCGAAGGCTACATCCAGGGTTTCAAGATGGTGGAACCCGCCGACACAAGCGAAAGCGGCGTGATCCGCATCCAGCTGAAGTACGGCCCCCGCGGCGAACAGGTGATCACCGGGATCAGCCGCGTCAGCCGCCCCGGGCGCCGGGTGTACTTCGGCCGGAACGACGTGCCGAAGGTCATGGGGGGGCTGGGCACCGCCATCCTGACGACCTCGCATGGCGTGATGACCGGCCGTGACGCCATCAAGGCCGGCGTCGGCGGCGAAGTGCTCTGCAATATTTGGTGAGAATGCATATGTCTCGAATTGGCAAGAAACCGATTCCCGTGCCCAAGGGCGTCACCGTCAAGGTGGGCGAGGGCAACGTTGAAGTGAAGGGCCCGAAAGGGTCGCTCAAGCAGCTGGTGCCGCCGCACGTGACGTTCGAGCTCAAGGGAGCCGAACTGGTCGCCACGGTGGAGGGCGAGAACAAGGAGTGGGGCAAGTTCCACGGCCTGGCGCGCAGCCTGATGGCCAACGCCGTCACCGGCGTGAACGAAGGCTTCAAGCGCGAGTTGGACATCGTCGGCGTCGGCTACCGCGCGGAGCTCAAGGGCCAGCAGGTGGTGTTCGCCCTCGGCTACTCGCACCCGGTGGTGTTTGACATCCCGAAGGGCATCGACGTGGTGATCGACAAGCAGACCCACATCACGGTGACCGGCGTGGACTGCCAGCTCGTCGGCCAGGTGGCCGCCAACATTCGCCGCCTGCGCAAGCCGGATCCCTACAAGCAGAAGGGTGTCCGCTACATGGGCGAAGTACTGAAGAAGAAGGTCGGCAAAACCGGGGCGTAATTATGAAGATTAAGACAAAGAGCGATCGGCGCGAACGGATTCGGTTGCGGCAGCGGAAGCGGATCGCGGGCACGGCCGAGCGGCCGCGGCTGGCGGTGTTCCGCTCGGTCGCGCACATCTACGCGCAGGTGATTGACGACCAGGCCAGCGCGACGCTGGCGGCGGCGTCCACGGCGGAGCCGGGCCTGAAGGCCCAGTTCACCGGCAAGGTGCGCGGCGGCAACACGGCCGGCGCGCAGGCCATCGGCACGATCATCGCGGAGCGCCTGAAGGAAAAGGGCATCACGCGCGTGGTGTTCGACCGCGGAGGCAATCTCTACCACGGGCGCGTGAAGGCCGTGGCAGAGGCCGCGCGGGCGGCGGGACTCGAGTTTTAGGCCGGGACGGAGACCAGATGATGGAATTTCGCGAAAAAATTGACGCGTCCCAGATCGAGCTGAAGGACACCGTCGTGAACATCGGCCGCGTGACGAAGGTCGTCAAGGGCGGCAAGAACATGAGCTTCAGCGCGCTGGTGGTCGTCGGGGACGGCAACGGCGTGGTCGGCTTCGGCATCGGCAAGGCGAAGGAAGTGCCGTCGGCCATCAAGAAGGCGATCGAGGCGGCCAAGAAGGCGCTGATTCGCGTGCCGATGTCCGGCACGTCGATTCCGCATCCGGTGCTGGGCAACTTCGGCGCCGGCTCGGTGCTGCTCAAGCCCGCGCCCGACGGCACGGGCATCATCGCCGGTGGCGCGGTGCGCGCGGTGGTGGAGTCCGCCGGCATTCACAACGTGCTGACCAAGTCGCTGGGCTCGGCCAACCACCACAACGTGGTGCGGGCGACGTTTGACGCGCTGGCGCAGCTCAAGGATCCCTCGACCATTGCCCGCCTGCGCGGCAAGGACCTCGAAGAGCTGGTGGGAGCGTAGGACATGGCAGCACGGTTGAAGGTTACGCAGACGAAGAGTCCGATCGGCCGCGACAAGGCGCAGGCGCTGGTCCTGCGGTCGCTGGGGCTGCGCCGGATCCGCCACTCGGTGGACGTGGAAGACACCAAGTCGATTCGCGGCATGCTGCTCAAGGTGCGGCATCTTGTGCTTGTTGAAGCAGAACTGAAAGTTCAGGAGTAACAACAATGTCTTTGAATAATCTGCGTCCCCCCAAGGGCGCGACACACAAAAAGCGACGCGTCGGCCGTGGCCACGGCTCCGGCTACGGCAAGACGGCCGGCCGCGGGCACAAGGGCGCGCAGTCGCGGTCGGGCTTCTCGTTCAAGCGCGGATTCGAAGGCGGCCAGATGCCGCTGCACCGGCGCCTGCCCAAGCGCGGCTTCACGAACCCCTTCCGCGTCGAGTACGCGATCGTGAACCTCGATACGCTCGTCGAGGTGTTTGACGCCGGCTCGGACGTCACGCCGGAGCTGTTGCGCGAGCGCGGCCTGGTGCGCGAGAAGCGGGCGTTGATCAAGGTGCTCGGTCGCGGCGACGTGACCAAGAAGCTGACGGTGCGCGCCCACAAGTTCAGCGGCACGGCCGCTCAGAAGATCGCGGCGGCGGGCGGCGTGGCGGAAGTGATCGCCGGTTAACCTATGGACAGCGTCAAGAACATTTTCGCCATTCCGGAACTGCGCAAGCGGGTGTTCTTCACCTTCGGCTTGCTCGCGGTCTACCGGCTCGGCAGCAAGATTCCGACCCCCGGGGTGAATACGGCGGCGCTGGCCGAACTGGCTTCGCGCGCGCAGGGCACGATGTTCGGCCTTTACGACATGTTCTCCGGACAGAACCTGTCGCAGATGACGATCTTCGCGCTCGGCATCATGCCGTACATCAGCGCGTCGATTATCCTGCAGCTGCTGACGGTGGTTTGGCCGTACCTCGAGCGCCTCTCCAAGGAAGGCGACCTGGGCCGGAAGAAGATCACGCAGTACACCCGGTACAGCACCATCGGGCTGAGCATCATCCAGGCGCTGGCGATTGCCTTCTTCCTCGAGGGCAACACCAACATGACCGGCGGCCTGCCGCTGGTCTTCAACCCCGGCTGGGGCTTTCGCCTGATGACCGTCCTGACGCTGACCACCGGGTCGGTGTTCGTGATGTGGCTGGGCGAGCAGATCACCGAGCGCGGCGTCGGCAACGGCATGTCCCTGCTGATCTTCGCGGGGATCGTGGTCGGGCTGCCGAGCGCGGTGGCGGCGACCCTGACCCAATTGGAGACGGGCGAAATCACGCTGTTCCGTCTCATCCTGCTGGTGGCGATGATGATTGCGGTGGTGGCCGCCATTGTCTTTGTCGAACGCGGGCATCGCAAGGTGACCGTGCAGTACGCGCGGCGCATGGTCGGCCGGCGGATGTACGGCGGGGCCAGCACGCACATCCCGCTCAAGGTGAACACGGGCGGCGTCATGCCGGTCATCTTCGCGTCGTCAATCCTGGCGTTCCCCGCCACGATTGCGCCGATGTTCCCGCAGAACGGGATCGCGCAGGGCATCGTGACGCAGTTGTCGATGGGCTATCCCCTCTACAACCTGCTCTACGTCACGATGATCATCTTCTTCGCGTACTTCTACACCGCGATCATCTTCAATCCGGATGACGTGGCGGAGAACATGCGGAAGTACGGCGGGTTCGTGCCCGGCATCCGTCCCGGCAAGCGCACGGCCGAGTACATCGACGGCATCCTGGCGCGCATCACGCTGGCCGGCGCGATCTACCTGGCGATGGTGGCCTTGCTGCCCGAGTTCCTGCTGACCGGTTTCAAGGTGGAGCCGATTCCGTTTATCGGTGAACGGCTCGACGCGATCGTGCCCGGGTGGATCACCGACGGCATGAACGTCCAGTTCTACTTCGGCGGCACGTCGCTGCTCATCATCGTCGGCGTGGCGATGGATACGGTTCAGCAGGTGGAGTCCCAGCTCATCATGAGGCACTACGACGGCTTCATGAAGAAGACGAGGATTCGGGGCCGACGCGGGTGAGCGCCGTCGCCAACACCAACGTCGTGCGCCTGGTGATGCTGGGCCCCCCGGGGGCCGGCAAGGGCACCCAGGCCGAGAAGTTCGCGCGGTCGCGCGGAGTGCCCCGCATCTCGACAGGAGACATCCTGCGCGAGGCGGTGCACGCCGGGACCGAGATGGGTCGCGCGGCCAGGGAAGTGATGGATGCCGGGCGCCTGGTGGGCGACGACATCATGATCGGGATCGTGCGCGAGCGGTTGAGCCGTCCGGACACGAGGGCGGGATTCGTGCTGGAGGGGTTTCCCCGGACGGTGGCACAGGCCCGGGCGCTCGACACCTTGATCGACGAGGTGGCGCCGCTGGTGGTGGTGGATATCGAAGTGCCGGAAGAGGTGCTGGTGCGGCGCCTGCAGATTCGGCGCATCTGCAGCACGTGCGGATGGACGGCGCCTCCGGGCACGACCGTGTGCGCCAAGTGCGGCGGGTCGCTGGTGCAGCGCACCGACGACAACGAGGCGGTGGTGCGCGAGCGGCTCGCGGTGTACTTGCGGAGCACGCAGCCCATCGTCGACTTCTACCAGAGCCGGAACACGTTCCGCTCGGTGGATGGCGACCAGACCGAGGAGAGCGTGGCCGCCGATTTGTCGGCCGCGGTGGCATCGGTGGTGGGAGGCTTCAGGTGATCACTTGCCGTTCGGCGGCGGAGATCACGCGGATGCAGGCCGCCAACCGGCTGGTGGCGCAGATTCTGGAAACACTCGAAAGCGCCGTGGCGCCGGGTGTGACCACCGCGGACCTGGACGCGCTGGCGGAGAAGCTGGTGCGCGACGGCGGCGCGGTGCCGGCGTTCAAGGGGTATCGGGGATTTCCAGCCACCCTGTGCACGTCGGTGAACGCGGAAGTGGTGCACGGGATTCCGTCGCAGAAGCGGCCGCTGGTGGATGGCGACATCGTGTCCATCGACATCGGCGTGAAGCTCGACGGGTTTTACGGGGATTCGGCGCTGACCGTGCCGGTCGGAACGGTGCCGGAGCGGACCCGGGAGTTGCTGACGGTCACGCGCCAGTCGCTGGAGCGGGCCATCAGCCAGGTGAAGGTCGGCGGCCGGTTGTCGGACATCGGGCACGCCGTGCAGGAGTGGGTGGAAGCCCACGGGTTTTCTGTGGTCCGTGAGTTCGTGGGACACGGGATCGGCGAGGCCCTTCATGAGGAGCCCCAGATTCCGAACTACGGGACACCCGGACGAGGGCCGCGATTGGCCGAGGGCATGGTGCTGGCCATCGAACCGATGGTGGCGATGGGCCGGCCCGAGGTGAAGGTGTTGCGCGACGGCTGGACGGCGGTGACGAAGGACGGGAGCCTGGCGGCCCACTTCGAGCACACGGTGGCCGTGGGCACGGACGGGCCGCTGATCTTGACGGCGCGGCCGGTGCCATCGGCCGCGCAGCACTAGGCGGGACCGGGTCGCGAGCAGCAGATGGCCGCGGACGGCAGGGTCGAGGTGGAAGGCACGGTGCTGGCGGTCTTGCCGGCGGCGCTGTATCGGGTGGCGATTGAGGGCGGGCGCGAAGTGACGGCGCACGCGGCGTCGGGATCGCGCACCAACTTTGTTCGCTTGATCGTCGGGGATCGCGTGGTGGTGGAACTGGCCCCGCGGGATCACGGACGGGGTCGAATCAGTCGGCGCGTGTCGCGGGTACGGTAGATAGGGAACTAAGGGGCAGACGATGAAAGTTCGAGCATCGGTCAAACGAATTTGTGTCAAGTGCAAGGTTGTGCGCCGACAGGGTGTCGTGCGTGTGATCTGCCCGAATCAGAAGCACAAGCAGCGTCAGGGATAACGACATGGCACGTATTGCAGGCGTCGATCTTCCGCGAACGAAGCGGATTGAGATTGGACTCACGTACATCTACGGCATCGGGCGGAAGCGGGCAACCGACATTCTGACCGCGGCCGAGGTGGGCGGCGACATCCGGGTAAAGGACCTTTCGGAAGAGGACGTCCGGAAGATCAGCCGCGTCATCGAGGATCAGGGCCGGGTCGAAGGCGACCTGCGCAAGGAGATCTCGATGAACATCAAGCGGCTGGTGGAAATTGGCAGCTACCGCGGCTCGCGGCACCGGCGCAACCTGCCGGCGCGGGGCCAGCGCACGCGCACCAATGCCCGCACACGCAAGGGCCCGCGCAAAGGCGCGGTTGCCCGAAAGAAAACAGAGTAAAGGACGGAGTAGCTTAGATGGCCAAGACGCAAGCAGACGGCGCCACGCCCGAGACGGGCAAAGGCAAGGGCAAGGCGGGCAAGCCCAAGAAGGCGTTCAAGAAGCGCGGCGAAAAGCGCGTGGTGCACCACGGGTTCGCCCACATCCAGGCGTCCTTCAACAACACGGTCATCACGATTACCGATGCCGAGGGCAATGTGATCGCCTGGTCCAGCGCGGGCGGCATCGGCTTCAAGGGATCGCGCAAGGGCACGCCGTTCGCGGCGACCCAGGCGGCCATGTCGGCGGGCAACGTGGCCAAGACGTACGGGCTGCGGTCGCTGGAAGTGCGGATCAAGGGACCGGGCGCCGGTCGCGAGTCCGCGATTCGCGCGCTGCAGACGGTGGGGATCGACGTGAAGTCGATTCGCGACGT
>JANLHE010000090.1 GCA_024653875.1 Acidobacteriota bacterium | reverse complement strand
CGTCAGGACGCCACGGCGGTGATCCGCGCAATATGCGGGATCGTCAGGGGCGCCCAGGGCACGGGGTGGCCATCATCGCCCCGGCACCAGTAACCGGCGCGCTCGAGGTTCGCCACCAGGTCGCGCGGATCGTCCCCGAGTTGTCGTAACAGGTCATTGTGCAACTCGAGCGCGATGATCGGGCGCTGGTCGCGCAGCAGGGCGGCGCCCCCTCTCAACACGTGCCCTTCGTACCCTTCCACATCGATCTTCACGTGGGTGATGGGCCGGCCGGCGCCGACGGCAATCTCGTCGAGCGTGGTGGCCGCGACGCCAACGCTGTCGCTGCGGCCCTCCGCTGGCCGGATCATCATGTGCGCCTGGCCCGGGCCGGTGGTCAGCATGTCGATCGTCCGCGGCGTGTCGGACAGGGCCTGCCCGAGGCACCGCACCCGCGACTCCGCCGCGTTGAGCGCGAGGTTCACTGCCAGGTACCGCTGCGCCCGCGGCGAGGGATCGATCGCGATCACGCGCGCGTCCGGGCCGCCGTAGTGCAGGGCGGCCAGGGTGAAGACGCCGTAGTGCGCCCCGACGTCGATGAGCGTCATGCCCGGCGTGCACGTCCCCACGAACTGCGCCAGCTCGTCCTTAAACGTGCGCTCGATCATGTGCGCGGAAAACGCCCGGACGGTTGCCGGATGGCAGCGTACGACCCAGTCCGGCCGGACCCGGAGGGTCACCGGGCCCAGGCCGGAAAACCGCAGATCGTGCCAGTGCGAGCGGAGCCCGCTCAGCGGATACCGAATCAGGTGCCGCAACCCCACGGGCAGGATCCGGCGCAGTTGGGGATACCACCTGCGGAGCACGGTCGCCATTATCCTCCGCACTAGCGCGCGGCGACGGCGCGCTGCAGGTCGATGGCGCCGTCGACGGCGTCCACCAACACCGTCTCGCCTTCCTTGAAGTCCCCCTGAAGGACCCCCAGGGCCAGCGGGTCGAGCACCCGCCGCTGGAGCGTCCGCTTCAGCGGACGCGCCCCATAGACCGGGTCGTACCCTTCGTCCACGATCAAGTCGCGCGCGGCGTCTGAAATCTCCAGCGTAATCTTGCGCTCCTCGAGCCGCTTCAGCAGCGACCGCAACTGGATGTCGATCACCTTCCGGATATCCGGCTTGGTCAGCGCGTTGAAGAACACGATCTCGTCGATCCGGTTCAGGAATTCCGGCCGGAAGTGGGCCCGGAGCGCCTCCTGATCGCGGATGTTCGACGTCATGATCACCACCGTGTTCTTGAAATCAACCGTCCGGCCCTTGCCGTCCGTCAGCCGCCCGTCGTCGAGCAACTGCAGCATGACGTTGAAGACTTCAGGGTGCGCCTTTTCGACCTCGTCGAACAGCACCACCGCGTACGGACGCCGGCGGATCGCCTCGGTCAGCTGGCCGGCCTCCTCGTAGCCCACGTATCCGGGCGGCGCGCCGAGGAGCCGCGAGACGGTGTGCTTCTCCTGGTACTCGGACATGTCGATCCGGATCATCGCGTGCTCATCGTCAAACAGCAGTTCCGCGAGCGCGCGCCCGACCTCGGTCTTGCCGACGCCGGTGGGACCCAGGAAGAGGAAGCTGCCCAGCGGGCGATTTGGATCCTGCAGGCCCGCGCGGGCGCGCCGCACCGCGTTGGCGACCGCCACCACGGCGTCGTCCTGGCCCACGACGCGCTCGTGCAGGCGCGCTTCCATGTTGACGAGCTTGGACATTTCGCCTTCCATCAACCGCGTCACGGGGATGTGGGTCCAGCGCGCCACCACCTCGGCGATGTCCTCCTCGTCCACCTGTTCCTTGAGCATCTGGCCGCCGGCCGCGCCCGCGGCCGCATCGACGTCGTGGGTGGCGATCTCGCGTTCCAGTTCAGGGATGCGCCCGTACTGCAGTTCCGACGCGCGCGCGTAGTCCCCTCCACGCTGGGCCTGATCCACTTCCAGCCGCAGGCGCTCCAGCTCTTCCTTCTTGCCGCGCACGCCCTGAATGGCGTCCTTCTCTTTCTGCCACTGGGCGGAGAGGCGCGTGCGGTCTTCCTTCAGGCCCCCGAGTTCCTTTTCCAGCTTGCCGAGGCGTTCCTTCGACGCCGCGTCCGACTCCTTTCGCAGCGCCTCGCGTTCGATCTCGAGCTGCATCACCCGGCGCGCGATTTCGTCGAGCTCGGCGGGCATGGAGTCGATTTCCATGCGCAGGCGGGAGGCGGCCTCGTCGATGAGGTCAATCGCCTTGTCGGGCAGGAACCGGTCCGCGATGTAGCGCTGCGAGAGCACCGCGGCCGCCACCAGCGCCGAGTCCTTGAACTTCACGCCGTGGTGGATCTCATACCGCTCGCGCAGGCCGCGCAGGATGCTGATCGTGTCTTCCACCGACGGCTGGTCGACGATCACCGGCTGGAAGCGGCGTTCGAGGGCCGCGTCCTTCTCGATGTACTTCCGGTACTCGTCCAGCGTGGTGGCGCCGATCGTGTGCAGTTCGCCGCGCGCCAGCATGGGCTTGAGCATGTTCGAGGCGTCGATCGACCCTTCCGCCGCGCCGGCTCCGACCACGGTGTGCAGTTCGTCGATGAAGAGGATGATCTGGCCCTGCGAGTCGGTGATTTCCTTGAGCACGGCCTTGAGCCGTTCCTCGAACTCGCCGCGGAACTTGGCGCCGGCCACCAGGGACCCCATGTCGAGCGCGAAGATGACGCGGTCGCGCAGGCCCTCCGGTACGTCGCCCCGGACGATGCGCTGGGCGAGGCCTTCGACGACGGCCGTCTTGCCGACGCCCGGCTCGCCAATCAGCACGGGGTTGTTCTTCGTGCGGCGGGACAAGACCTGGATGACCCGGCGAATCTCCTCATCCCGGCCGATGACGGGATCGAGCGTGCCCTTGCGGGCGGCGTCGGTGAGGTCACGGCCGTAGCGCTCGAGCGCCTGATACTTGCCTTCGGGGTTCTGGTCGGTCACGCGTTGCGACCCGCGGATCTGGACCAGCGCCTGCATCACCGCGTCCCTGGTGATGCCGTGCTGCTGCAGCAGGCGGGCGGACGCGGACCGGCCGCCCTCGGCCGCGAGCGCCACGAACAGGTGCTCGGTGCTGGTGTAGTCGTCCTTCAGGCGCCGGGCCTCCTGTTCCGCGGCCGTCGTGATCGCGCGATAACGCGACGACGGGGCGGGCTGCGCGCCACCCTGCACGCGGGGCAGGGCCGCGAGCAGGCTCTGCGCGCCCGCGCCAATCGCGGCCGCGTCCAACTGCATCTTGCCGAGGATGGACGGCACGATGCCGCCGCGTTGCGCCACGAGCGCAGCCAGCAGGTGCTCGGGCAGCATCTCGGCGTGTCCGTGCTGTTCGGCCAACTGCTGCGACGCGAGCACGGCCTCCTGGGCTTTTTCCGTGTACCGGGACAAGTTCATGATGGGCCTCCGAGTTTGTCCAGCGCCTGATAGTGTTCGCGCGCTTCAGGCGAGAGCGCGGTGGGGATCTGAATGTCGATCGCGACGAACAAGTCGCCGCGCGTGTCGGGCACCCGCGCGTCGGGCATGCCGTGGCCGCGCAGCCGGAACGTCCGGCCCGACGGTGTCAGCTCCGGCACGCGCAGCCGGAGCGAGGAGCCAGCCAGCGTCGGCACCTGCACGTCGCCCCCCAGCACCGCCGTCGTCACCGGGATGGCGAGCCGCGTATACAGGTCCTGCCCGCGCCGCTCGAAGGTCTTGTGCGGCAACAGCCGTACCACCAGGAACAGATCGCCTGGGGGCATGGCCTTGCCGCCCTGCTCGCCTTCGCCGCGGACTTTTACCCGCGAGCCGTCGCGCACCCCGGCGGGAATACGCACATCCACCGAGTGGTCCTTGCCGTGACGCTGGAACGCCAGGCGGCGACTGGTGCCGGTGAAGGCTTCTTCCAGCGTCAGGTTCATCGGCTGTTCGACGTCACGGCCGCGCTGCGCCCGCGACGGGCGCCCGGGGCGGCCCTGCGGCCCGCCTCCGCCAAAAAACGTCGTGAAGAAGTCCGAGAACGGCACGTCGTCCCCGAACATGTCCGACATTTCGTCGGGCGTCATCGTGCGCGTGCGATGGCGGGCGTGCGGCGCGGCATACTGATCGCCGGCCTGGTCGTACGCGCGCCAGTTCGCGCCAAGCTCGTCGTATTTCCGCCGCGACTCCGGGTTGCCCAGGACCTCGTTCGCCTCGTTCAGTTCCTTGAACTTCACCTCGGCCTGCTTGTTGCCGGGGTTCAGGTCGGGGTGATGCTGCCGGGCGAGCTTGCGATACGCCTTCTTGATGTCGGCCTCGGACGCCGTCTTGGGCACGCCCAGCGTGGTGTAGTAGTCCTTGAACTCCACTGGCGTCACCCCTTCCGTCCCGCGTCAAGTCCGAGGATCTGGAACAGCTGATCGATTTCGCTGGTCAGCTTGCGGTGCAGATCCGCCGGACCGCGCTGGCGGCCTTCGGCCACAAGGGGCCGCAGCCGCTGCGCCACCTCCACGACCGACAGCAGCCGCTGCACGCCGGCCAGGTTGATCCCCGCCTCGTCCACCAGCATCTTGATCAGCCGCAACCGCGTGAGCTCCTCGTCGGAGTACACCCGCATCGCGCCCAGCGTGCGCGACGGCCGCACCAGCCCCAGCCGTTCGTACTTGCGCAGGGTCTGCGGATGCATGTCGAGCATCTCGGCGGCCATGCTGATGAGGTACATCTCTGCCATGGATCGAGTGTAGGTATTGACTCGCATCGTGTCAACTATGCGTCGTCAAGACCTCTGAGGTCGTTTCGACCCGCCATTTTCGAAACGACCTCAGAGGTCCTACTCGGCTATTCTGGACAGGCGTGCCGTTCGATGTTCACCTGACCGATTTCCTGACCATAGGCCTGCTCGTTCTGCTCGAGGGCCTGCTGTCCGCCGACAACGCGCTGGTGCTGGCGATTCTGGTCCTGGGGCTGCCCCGCGAGCAGCAGCGCAAGGCTCTGCGCTACGGCATCCTCGGCGCGTTCTTCTTCCGCATTATCGCCATCATGTTCGCGGCTCACATGATCGAGGTCGCGTGGGTCAAGCTCGTCGGCGGCGCCTATCTGATGTGGCTGTCCTACGCCCACTTCTTCAGGACCGAGGAAGGGCAGGAGCGGGGGACCATCAAGCCGGCCAGGGCGTGGCTGGGGTTGTCCGTCTTCTGGACCACCGTGATCAAGGTCGAGTTGACGGACATCGTGTTCGCCGTGGATTCGATCCTGGTGGCGGTGGCGATGTCGCCGAAGCTGTGGGTGGTCATCACCGGCGGCGTACTGGGCATCATCGCGATGCGTCTCGTCATCGGTCAACTGCTGAGCCTGGTGCAGAAGTATCCGGCGCTGGTCGATGGCGCGTTCGTCATCATCGGCTGGGTGGCGGTCAAACTGTTCCTCGAGTACGGCCACCAGATGCACTGGGTGTCGTTCGTGATTCCCAAGTCGCTGTCGCTGGGGCTGATCGTCGTGATCTTCGCGGTGTCCTACTTCATCGCCAGGCGCCAGGGGCCGAAGACGGTGGACGACGAGACGACGAGGGTGATTAAAGACCAGGACTGAGTCCAGGGTCCTGAGTTCTGCCGGGCGCCGACGTCAGTTCCGCCGCGCCGCTGCCACGCCGAGGTACGCGAGCGTGCTCAGGGTCAGCCCGACGAAAGACGCCGTCATCCAGGCCAGACCCCGCGCCGCCAGCCACGCCAGGGCCGCCGGATCCTTCAAGAGGTCCTGGGCGGTGAACAGCGCCACCAGGCCCACGCCCATCGCGGCCAACGCCGCCACACGCCCGGCCTTCGGAAGAAATAGCCCCCCCAGTATTGGCGCGAGGAGCGTCACACCCAGGACGGAGTAGAAGGTGCCAAGGGCCGCACGCACCGAGTCGTGGTAGAACGCCAGCAGGAATCCAAGGCCTCCTGCGCACACCGCAATGATGCGTGCGACACGGAGTAGTTGCGCGTCGGTGGCGGCCGGATTCACGTAGCCGCGATAGAAGTCGCGCGCGCCTGACGTGGACAGCATGAACAGTACGGCGTCGGCAGAGCTGATCTCGGCCGAGAACACCGCCGCCAGCGCGATGCTGCCCACCAGCCACGGCACACCCTGCACGAGGACGGCTGGCAGGACCTGGTCTGCAGGACCCGACGCCAGTTCCGGCATCAGTGCCCGGCCGGCCATGCCGATGGCGACCGGGCCAAGTGCGAATATCATCAGCGCCAGGCCGCTCAACCCGACGCCGCGCCGCAGGGCGACCACGTCTTTCGCCGCAAACGCCCGCTGCACCAGACCTGGCGACAGGAAAAACGCCGGCGCCATCAGAAAGATCGTCGGCCAGCCGACCCCGAAGACGCCCGGCGCGGTGCCGGCCCCGAACGAGGATCCGGGCACGGCCTCAAGCACCGGCGCCAGACCACCGGACTTCGCGATCAGCATGGGCGCGGCCAGCGCGAATCCAGTGACGATCACCAGCAACTGCACGCGATTGACCCACGCGGCGCTGAGCAATCCGCCACTCACGAAATACGCGGTCATGGCCACCACGGCGATGAGCGCGCCGGTCGTGGGCGACACGCCACCGACGCGCTGCAAGACCGCCGAGGCGCCGATAATCTGGCCCGCATAGATCGACAAACTGCCGATCCAGATGATGACCGCCGCCAGCAACCGCACATCGCGGCCGAAGCGATCTTCCAGGAAATCGCCGACCGTCAGATAGCCGCGCGCGGCGGCCAGCGTCCAGATCCGCGGCCCGATCCAGAACGCGAGAAGCAGCGTGCCGATGCCGGCCGATCCATTCCACCACCAGGCGGACAGTCCGTGGTGATAGGCGAGCCCCGTGACATTCACCGTGGACCCGGCCCCGATGTTCGCGGCCAGAAACGTGGAGAAGAGCAGGCCCGCACCCAGGGCGCGTCCGCCGACAAAGAAATCTTCGCTCCTGCGGACGGTGCGACCGATCCAGGCGCCGACGGCCACGAGGCCGACGGAATAGGCGAGCAGCAGAAAAAGCAGGGGCGTCACGTGGCTCGCGTGACTCAGCGCTTGAGGTCGCGCACGGCGGGGTAGCCCGGCAGGCCGGTGGCTTCGCGCACCGCGCGCAGGATGGCGTCGCTCACGGCTTCTGCCGCGAGGCTGCCGATACGGCTGACACTGGGTTCGCCCGTCAGGCCACCGGTGGCAAGGACAAAGATCGTGTCGCCATCACCCGGGGTGTGCGACGGGAAGATGGCGCGCGCGAATCCGTCCTGCGCCATGATCGCCACGCGCTTGGCCTGTGCCTTGGTCAGGCGCGCATTGGTCGCGACGACGCCAATCGAGGTGTTCGAAAGCGCCGCGGGCTCGACCGATCCTGCGGCGCGGATCAGCTCGAACGGATTCTCCAGGCGCAGGCCATCCGCGGTTCGCACGCCGGCGATCACCTGGCCGGTGCGCCGGTCGTAGATCGATCCGGCCGAATTCACGACCATCAACGCGCCCACGATGAGGCCCCCGGGGCCGGCCAGGGACGTCGTGCCGACGCCGCCTTTCATCGGCCGGTTCCCCGTGAACTTACCCACCGTCGCGCCGGCGCCGGCGCCCACCGTCCCTTCGGCCACCGGCCCCGCCGACGCGCCCGCCGCAGCCCGATACCCGCAGTCGGCGCCCGGCGTGACTTCGGGCTTGCCGCCCACAGCCAGATCGAGCAACGACGCGGCCGGCACAATCGGCACGACCGTGCCGCTGATGGCCACGCCCACCTTCTGTTCCCGGAGATATCGTTTCACTCCGCCTTGCGAATCCAGTCCGTAGGCGCTGCCGCCGGACAGGTTGATGGCGTGGACGACCGAGATGGTGTTTTCCGGCGCCAGCAGGTCGGTCTCCATCGTCGCCGGCGCCCCGCCAGGCTGATCGTACGCGCCGACGGTGTTGGGCGGCGCGAGGATGACGGTGCAGCCCGTCGGGCGCTCGGTGAGCGTGTGGTGGCCGACCCGAATCCCCGGCACGTCGGTAATCGCGCCAGCGGGCGGGGCGGCGCGCTGGGCGCCCCAGGCGCCGGCCGTGACGGCCGCGCATGCCAGCACGCCGGCAAGAGGGAGGAGTCTTCGCACCGAAGGTCGTCTGGGCACAATGGACCGATTATACTGGCGCGCACCCCCGTGACCTTGCCCCGACTGGTTTCTCTGGATGTCTTCCGTGGCGCCACGATGGCCGCCATGGTGATCGTCAATAACCCCGGCGATTGGGGCCAGGTCTACGCCCCCTTGCTGCACGCCGAGTGGAACGGCTGGATGCCCACCGACCTGATCTTTCCCTTTTTCGTCTTCATCGTCGGCGTCTCGGTGACGCTGTCCAAGCGGTCGACCCAGTCGACGACGGTGATCCTGCGGCGCGCGGCGTTGATCTTCGCGTTTGGATTGTTGCTCGCGTTGTATCCGCGATTCGACGTCACCACCGTGCGGCTGATGGGCGTGCTGCAGCGCCTGGCGTTGTGTTACCTGGCGGCCGCGCTGTTCTATCGGACATTCAGCACCGCGGATGAAGACGATCGCTGGCAGGCGGCCATCGGCACCGCGGTCGTGCTGCTGCTGGGGTACTGGGCGCTCCTGACGTTCGTGCCGGTGCCTGGCGGCGTGGCGGGCGACCTGACGCCTGCCGGGAATCTGGGCGCGTGGATCGATCGCACGGTGATCGGCAAGGCGCACCTGTGGCGGCAGTCAAAAACCTGGGATCCCGAAGGCCTGTTGGGGACGCTTCCCGCCATCGCGTCGGCGCTGTCAGGCGTGGCGGCGGGCGTGATTCTCACCGGCCATCGCAGTCAGGCCCAGAAGGTCGCGTGGCTCATCGCCGGTGGCGGGGTGGCCGTGGCGATGGGTCTGGTCTGGGACCGCTCGTTTCCCATCAACAAGGGGCTCTGGACCAGTTCCTACGTGCTGTTCACCAGCGGCCTGGCATCGATCGTCCTGGCGGCGTGCGTCTGGCTGTTCGACGCGCGTGAGCGCCGGGCCTTCCTGCGGCCTCTGGTGGTGCTGGGCACCAACGCCCTGGTGCTGTTTGTCGCATCCGGGCTGCTCGTGAAGACGCTGTCGTTCTTCAAGGTAAGCGGCGGGGCCGGCCCCGAGGTCTCCGTCAATCGCTGGCTCTACGTCACGTGGTTCCAGCCGTTCGCGGATCCGAAAAACGCGTCGCTGCTGTTCGCGCTCGCGAACCTCGCCGTGGTGTACCTGCTCCTTGAGTTCCTCTATCGCAAGCGCTGGTTCCTGCGCGTATGACCCCCGGCCCGGCGCCCCGCGGATGGGCGTTTGCGCGACCCGTCTGGCTGCTGGGCTTTGTCAGCTTGCTCACGGACTCCGCCAGCGAAGCGATCTATCCGTTGTTGCCGGTGCTCCTGCAGGGGATGGGCGCCACGGCCCTGACGCTGGGCGTCATCGAAGGCAGCGCGGAGGCCGTGGCGAGCCTGATGAAGGTCTGGTCGGGCCGCGTGTCGGATCGGTTGGCGCGGCGGCAGCCCATCATCCTGGCCGGGTACGGGTTGTCATCGATGGTGCGCCCCCTGCTGGCGCTGGCGGCCGCCCCGTGGCACATCGGCGCCATCCGATTCGTGGACCGGGTGGGGAAGGGCGTCCGCGGCGCGCCCCGCGACGCGATGCTGGCGGCCAGCGC
>JANLHE010000089.1 GCA_024653875.1 Acidobacteriota bacterium | reverse complement strand
TGGGGCGCGTCCATGTCGGCGTCGGAATAGACCGCCACGGTCTGGATGCCCATTTCACGGCAGGCCCGGATGATTCGAAGTGCGATTTCGCCCCGGTTGGCGATCAACACGCGGCGCATCATGCCTGCCACGCTGCCGGCCGCTTCTCAAGGAACGCGCGCATGCCTTCCTGTCCTTCCGGCGAGACCCGCTGCGCCGCAATCGCCTCCACGGTCTCGTCCAGCACGTCCGCGGGCCGGCGTCCGGCCACCTGATCCAGCAGCCGCTTGGTGGCCGCGATGGCCGTGGGCGCGGCCTTCAGGAACTGCGCCACGTGGCGCTCCACCGTCAGGTCCAGGCGGTCTTCGCTCACCACGTCGTGCACCAGCCCGATGTCCTTCGCGCGCGCCGCGGAAAACCTGGCGCCGCTCAGGCACAGTTCCCGCGCGGCCGAGAGGCCGATCTTCCGCACCACGTACGGCGAGATCATCGCCGGCAGGATGCCCAGCACCACTTCCGTGAAGCCGAACGTGGCATCTTCGGCGGCCACGACCACGTCGCACACCGCGGCCAGGCCGGCGCCGCCGCCCAGCGCCGCGCCATGCACGCGTCCAATCAGCGGCACGGGCAGCGAATCCAGCGCGAGGAACATCGATGCCGCCAATCGCGCGTCCGCCAGATTCTCCTCGCGCGTGTAGCCGGCCATCCTGGACATCCACTGCAGGTCCGCGCCGGCGCAAAACGACGCGCCCGCGCCGCGCAGCACCACCACGCGAACCGATCCGTCCGACGGCACGCCGGCCGCCCACGTGGAGAGATCCTGAATCAGCGCTTCGTTGAACGCGTTCCGGACCGACGGCCGGTTGAGCGTGACCGTGGTCACCGGCCCTGGGGTAATGGTCAGCGTGGTCATCGCTTACATCCGGAAGATGCCGAACCGCGCGTCGGGAATCGGCGCGTTGCAGGCGGCCGACAGGCCCAGCGCCAGCGCATCGCGGGTGCGCGCCGGGTCCAGCACCCCATCATCCCAGAGGCGCGCGGTGGAGTAATACGGCGAGCCTTCGGTGTCGTACTTCTTGAGGATGGGCGCCTTTAACGCCGCCTCGTCCTCCGCGCCAAAGGGCAGGCCCTCGCGCGCGAGCTGGTCCTTCTTGACGGTGGCCAGCACCGACGCGGCCTGTTCGCCGCCCATGACCGAGATGCGGCTGTTGGGCCACATCCACAGGAGCCGCGGTTCGTAGGCCCGGCCGCACATCCCGTAGTTGCCCGCGCCGAAGGACCCGCCGATGACCACCGTGAACTTCGGCACCACGGAGTTCGCCACCGCGTGCACCATCTTGGCGCCGTCCTTCGCGATCCCGCCGCGCTCGTACTGCTGGCCCACCATGAACCCCGTGATGTTCTGCAGGAAGATCAACGGGATCTTCCGCAGGTTGCACATCTCGATGAAGTGGGTGACCTTCAACGCCGACTCGGAGAACAACACGCCGTTGTTGGCGACGATGCCGACGAGGAAGCCGTGCAGGCGAGCGAAGCCGGTGACGACCGTCGTGGCATACCGGGCCTTGAACTCATCAAAGCGCGATCCGTCCACGACGCGCGCCAGCACCTCCCGCACGTCGTACGGATGGCGCGGGTCGATGTTGACCACCCCGTACAGCTCCTCCGGATCGTACCGGGGCGCTTCGGGCGTTGTCATGTCGAGCGGCAGCTGCTTGGTGGTGTGCAGGGTCGAGACGATGGTGCGCGCCAGCTCCAGCGCGTGGGCGTCATCGTCGGCCAGGTAATCGGCCACGCCGGAGAGCCGGGTGTGGACATCCGCGCCCCCGAGGTCTTCGGCCGTGACGTCCTCGCCGGTGGCGGCTTTGACCAGCGGCGGCCCGCCCAGAAAGATGGTGCCGGTGCCCTTGACGATCACCGTTTCGTCGGACATCGCGGGCACATACGCGCCCCCGGCCGTGCACGAGCCCATGACGATGGCGATCTGCGGGATGCGCTCGGCGGACATGCGCGCCTGGTTGAAGAAGATGCGGCCGAAGTGTTCCTTGTCGGGGAAGACCTCCGCCTGCAGCGGCAGGAAGGCCCCGCCGGAGTCCACCAGGTAGACGCACGGGAGGCGATTCTCGAGCGCCACCTGCTGCGCGCGGACGTGTTTCTTGACCGTGAGCGGGAGGTAACTGCCGCCCTTCACGGTGGCGTCGTTGGCGACGATCATCACGTCGCGGCCCGAGACGCGGCCGATGCCGGTGATGACGCCGGCCGATGGCGCCTCGTTGTCGTACAGATCCCAGGCGGCGAGGGCCGACAGTTCCAGGAACGGCGTGCCGGGGTCGAGCAGCAGCTCGATCCGCTCGCGAACCGGCAGCTTGCCCTGTTCGCGGTGGCGCGCCACGTACCGGGGGCCGCCGCCCTCCTGGACCTGCGCGGTCCGCGTCTGGAGCTCGTCGAGCAGCGCCCGCATGCGGTCGCGGTTGGCCAGATACTCGGGCGACGTGGTCTTGATCAGGCTGGTAAGGGCGTCCATGAACCCTCTCATTCTATATAGGAGAAGTGCTCAGTGCCTGGAGCCCGTGCCCTCCGAACATCGTGTGTAGGGCGTGGCTTCAGCCGCGCCGGGGTGCGGATACAATGGGCGCAGGAGTGAAGCGCCGTGAATGATCGCACGTCCATCTTGTTGAGCGCGCTGGCCGGTGCGGTGATCGGCGGCTGCGCGGGGTACCTGTTCCTGACGGACGAGGGCCGCCGGCTGCGCGAGGACCTGGAGCCCAAGCTGGCAGGGTTGGCGGATGAGATCGAGCGTGCCCGGTCCATGGTCAAGGACGCGCGAGCGGATGTCCGGCCATTTGGGCGATGACCTGGGCGGCCCGGTGGTCCGCGCTGCGGCCCGTGCGGCCAAAGACAGCCAGGACCGGGTCGTGCGGATCGGCCGGCGCCTGGGACGCAGTGTGCGCCTCGGCATCAAGGCCACGGGCCGCGGCGCCGTGGGGTTCTACCACAGCGACAACCTGACGTTCGCCGCGTCGATCGCGTATTACTCGCTGCTGTCCCTGTTTCCCTTTTCGCTGCTGGTCTTGTCCGTCCTGAGCCACATCACGGTGGGGGAGACCGGCGCCACGCTGCTGCAGCTGGTGGCACGCGCGATGCCGGCGCGCGTGGAGTTTCTGACGCAAATCGAGGAGCTGGCGCCGCGCGCGCTGGAACTGGGCGTGGCAGGCACCCTCGTCATGTTGTGGGCGTCAATGGGCGTGTTCGGTGCCCTGACGTCCGCCGTCAACCATGCCTGGGGCGTGGAGACGCCGCCGAGTTTTTTCAGACACAAGCTCATCGCGTTCGTCATGCTGATGGCGGCCGGCGCCCTGATGGTCGTCGCGCTGCTGCTGGTCAGCGCCATCCAGGTCGTGGAGACGACGTGGTTTGCCTCGGTGGCCGCGCGGTTCCCGCTGGCGGACGAACTGCGCGGGCTGATGGCGCGCAACGCCGTCACGCCAATGTTCATCCTGGTCGTGGGCCTGATCTACTACTACGCGCCCAATGCCAAGGTGCGCCTGCGGGACGTGTGGGTGGGGGCACTGCTGGCGGGGTTGCTGTGGCGCGGCGCCTTCGCCCTGTTCTCCTGGTACCTCCGGGACCTCTCGCGCTTCAGCGTGCACGGGTCGGTCGCCACCGTGATCGCGTTTCTGCTGTGGATCTACCTGTCCGCCGTCGTCCTGCTCTACGGCGCGGAAGTGTCGGCGGCCTACGCGCGTTTGCGCAAGCACCTGCCCGGACAGGCGCCGGCCGCACCGGCGCGCGAGCCCGCATAACGAATGCCGAATCAACTCCAGCACGAACGCAGCCCCTACCTCCTCCAACACGCCAACAACCCGGTGGACTGGTACCCGTGGGGCGACGCCGCGTTTGCACGCGCGCGCACGGAACACAAGCCGATCTTCCTGTCGATCGGGTACTCCACCTGCCACTGGTGCCACGTCATGGAGCACGAGTCGTTCGAGGACGCGGCCATCGCCGGGCAGCTCAACCGCGATTTTGTGTCCATCAAGGTGGACCGCGAGGAGCGGCCCGATATCGATCGCGTGTACATGACGTTCGTGCAGGTCACCACCGGCGCGGGCGGCTGGCCGATGACCGTGTTCCTGACGCCGGACCTGCATCCGTTTTTCGGCGGGACCTACTTTCCACCCACCTCGCGCTGGGGGCGGCCCGGATTCACCGATGTGCTGGCGCACCTGGCCGCGGCGTGGCGCGACGATCCGGCCAAGGTGATCTCCGGCGCGGCCGGCCTGCTCGCGCAACTGCGCACCACCGTGGCGTCGTCGGCGCTGCCGGAGGTCATGCCCGTGGCGGACATGGCCGCGGTGTCGGCCGGCGTCGCCGAGTTCACGAAGGCGTATGACCGCCGCAATGGCGGTTTCGGCGGCCATCCCAAGTTCCCGCGGCCCTCGGAGCTCGTCTTCCTGCTCGAGGCGTGGGCGCTGACGCACGCGCATGAGGCGCGCCAGATGACCCTGGACACCCTGCGCGCGATGGCGCTCGGCGGGATTCACGATCACCTCGGCGGCGGGTTCCATCGGTACTCCGTGGACGCGGAGTGGCGGGTGCCGCACTTCGAGAAGATGTTGTACGACCAGGCGCAGCTGGTGCTCGCGTACCTCGGCGCGGCGCAGGCCAGCGGAGAGACGTTTTACGCGTCGGTGGCCGAAGACACACTCGACTACGTGCTGCACGATCTGGCCGCGCCCGACGGCGCGTTCTACTCGGCCGAAGATGCCGACTCGCTCGTGCCGGGGGGCACGGAGAAGCGCGAGGGCGCGTTCTACGTGTTTACCTCGGCGGAGATCGATCGCCTGTTCGGGGTGGACGCGCCGGTGGTGCGCCGGCGCCTGGGGATCGAGGATGGTGGCAACGCCCCGTCCGATCCGCAGGGCGAATTCCGCGGGCAGAACATTCCGTACGTCGCGCAGTCGGTGGACGAGATCGCCGCGCGCACCGGTCGCACGCCGGATGACGTCCTGCGCATTCTCGCCGGGATGCGCCAGCGGATGTACGAGGCGCGCGAGGCGCGACCGAGGCCGCACCTGGATGACAAGGTCATCACCGCCTGGAACGGCCTGATGATCGCGGCGTTCGCCCGGGCGGTGCGTGTGCTGGCGGACAGCCCGCGTCGCGAGGAGTGGCGCGAGGCGGCCGTCCGGGCGGCCCGGAGCCTGCGCCGCAGCGTGTGGCGGGAGACCGACCGCGTGCTGTTCCGCCGCTACCGCGATGGCGAGGCGGCGGTCGACGCGTTCTGTGAAGACTACGCCTGCCTCGCGTACGGATTGCTGGAGCTGTTCCAGGCCACGGGCGACGTCGAGTGGCTGGAGTGGGCCGTCACGCTGACCGGCGTGCAGACGGCGAAGTTCTGGGACGAGACCGACGGCGGCTGGTTCAGCACCACGGGCGACGATCCGTCCGTGCTGCTGCGCCTCAAGGAAGACTACGACGGCGCCGAACCGGCGGCCGCGTCGGTGACGGTCAGGAACCTGCTGACCCTGGCGCACCTGACGGGCGATGCGGCTTTCACGGAGCGCGCCAGACGGTCCCTGGAGCGGTACGGCACCGAACTCGGTCAGGTCGCGCGTGTGATGCCGTTCATGGTGTCGAACGTCGCGGCCTGGCACGGCCGCGCGGCGCAGGTGATTGTGGTGGGGGAACCCGGTCCGGCGCGCGAGGCGCTGGCGCGGGCGGCGACCCGGCGGTTCCTGCCCTTCGCGGTGCAGGTGACCCTGACGCCAGGGGCGCAGCAGGCCGCGCTGGCCTCGCGGCTGCCGTGGCTGTCGGCCATGACCCCGCATGAGGGACTCCCCGCGGCCTACGTGTGCATGGACTTCACCTGCCAGGCGCCGGTCACGACGGCCGCGGACCTCGATCGGCTG
>JANLHE010000072.1 GCA_024653875.1 Acidobacteriota bacterium | reverse complement strand
GGGGAGGTGATGGACTTGGGATCGACTGGGTGGGCCTTTGTCCGCAGCACGGGATGCCCGAGCCGCGACACCTTCAGAATCGCCATCCGGAGATTATAGAACCCCTGCTGACCGCGGGCCGCCGGGCCGATAGGCGTCTATATGTTCGCGATGACACGTCCCGCCCTCGTGGTGAGCCTGGCCCTGGCGCTCTCCGGCTCCAGCTGCCTCGACATGTTCAAGAACAGCCCGACAAGCCCGTCGGCAGTGACCGCGTCGGCCTTCGGCGGTTCGTGGGCGTCGGTGGCCGCAAGCACCGTGACCCAGACGTGCACGAGTTTTCAGTGGGCGGTGACGACCGGCGTGTCCGGCACCTGGAGCGCGGTCTGTTACGGCACCCTGCAGGTCAGCGGCACCGCCGCCGGCACGCTCGATGGCGGCAAACTCAACTGGACCGCGACAGGAACCGGCGCCGCGCCCAACGCCGGCAGTTGCCCGGTCGCCCTGGCGGGCAGCGCCACGCTGGAAGGCAATCAGATTCGGGTGCCCTACTCGGGCACCACGTGCCTGGGGCCGGTAGCTGGGACGGAGATATTAAGGAAGCCCCTGTAACGGCGAAATTGCTAACCTGCAAGCTCGTCGGCTGACTTGGCGCCGTAGACCGAGAACCACGGGCTCGCGGGCTTGATCGCCTCGTTGACGTTCTTGATGTTCTCCACGCCCTTGGTCTCGAGCCACGCGCGGAACGCCGCGGGGCCTTCCTTCGCAAAGACCGAGATGCCGTCCTTCCAGGTGGCGCGGCCGCACAACACGCCCGAGTAACGCACACCCGATTCGGCCGCCAGGCCGAGCCCCTCGGTGAACTCCGCGTTGCTCACGCCGGCCGACAGGTAGATGAACGGCTTGGTTGACACCTTCGCGGCATCGAGGAACCACTGCTTTGCCGCGTCGCGGGTGTAGGCCACCTGTCCGGTCGTGTTGGACTTCGCGCCCTCGACGAACTGCATGTTGATGGGAATCTCCACCTTCATGACGTCCACGCCGTAGCGGTCCCTCGTGAATTCGCGCATCGCGCCGGCCACCACTTCGGGCTTCTTCTTCGCGTACTCCAGGCCCTTTTCGTCCGCGCCTTCTTCGTAGCCGACGAATTCGAGGAAGTACGGGAGGTCGTTGGCACGGCACTCGTCGCCGATGCGCTCCACCCAGGCGTGCTTGAATTCGTTGATCGTCTTCGAGTCAAACGGGGTGTAGTACAGCAGGATCTTCAGGCAGTCCGCGCCGTTCTCCTTGAGACGGCGCACCGACCAGTGGTCCAGCAGGTCGGGCAGGCGCCCGGGCGTGTTCGCGTCGTAGCCGGTCTTCTCGTACGCCAGCAGGAGGCCGGCGTTCTTCGATCGGCGCTTCGACGGTCCGATGCCCCACTCGGGATCCAGCAGGATGGCGCTCGCGTGCGGGGTCAGCACCTCGGTGACGAGGCCCTTGAACTCCTCCATCATCGCGTCGGTGACGTCCTTGCCACTCTCCTTGGCGAGCGCTTTCTTCAACGACCCGCGCTGATCCATGGCCGCGGCGGCGATGACGCCGCGCGCGTTCGACACGGCCTTCATCCCTGCGAGCTTTCCCGGAAGTATCTTCATCACTTCGTCTCCTGCGCAACAGAACGGCGCATCTTATCATTCTGGTCATTCTCGCCGAGGCCGGCGGCTCCGTCCAGAGGGCCGGCTTTGGGCGGAAACCGGCGTTCTTCCACCACGGTGCCCTCAAGGGCCATGTCAATCAGGGCGTCCACGTCCAGCAGGGCCTCCGCATCGCGCACGGCGCCCAGCGATGCCCGGGTCGCGGGATTGCGCGGCGTGAACAACGTGCAGCAGTCCTGATCGGGAACGATCGACGTTTCGTACGTGCCAATCCGGATCGCCTCCTGCGTGATCTCTTCCTTGTCGAAGCCGACCAGCGGGCGCAGGATCGGCATCACCGACGCATCGTCAATCGCCCGCATGTTCTCGAGGGTCTGCGAGGCCACCTGCCCCACCACCTCGCC
>JANLHE010000066.1 GCA_024653875.1 Acidobacteriota bacterium | reverse complement strand
ACGCGTCTTACGCGTGCTTCTTCGTGTCGGTGATCGCCGTCCGCGCCTTGAGGGTGCGGATGCCCTGCTCGATGCGTTCGGCCAGCGCCCGCTCGGCCTGCAGGGACCTGAGCGTGCTCTGCGCCTGCTGCGTCATGTCTTCCAGGCGCGCCAGGTTGACCAGCACGTGATCGAGCACCGCGCGCTGCTCGCCCACCGTTTCCAGGTTCACCCGGACGTCGCCGAGCATCGCCGTGATGACGTTGACCTTGAGTTGCACCTCGTCGACCATCCGCCGACGGGCGTCAATCTCCGACAATTTGTCGTCGGTCGCGCGCGCGGTGGCCAGCAGCTCGTCCACCTTCACGCGCAGGCCCGTGACGGCACCGCGCTGCGCCTCCAGGAACTCGAGATCGGCCTTGCTGCGCGCGGAGATCTCGTGGACGCCCTCCACCTCGCGGCGGATCGCGTCGAGGGTGGACTCGCGCGCGGCCAGCGCGTCCATGCGCCCCTCCACCGCGGCGGCCAGTTCCTGCAGTTCCGACAACCGCGCCTCGAACGTCACGAGCCGCCGCTCGGCAAACGCCACGCGATCGCGCCGCTCTTCGATCTGCTTGAAGGACGCGTCGAGCACGCCGATTTGATGTTCGGCCGTGGCCAACTGCCCCGCCACGTCCCGCTGACGGCCCTGGACCACCGACAGTTCCTGCACCAGCGCGTCCTTGACGGTGGCCGACCGGCCGAGAGCCGTGGTCAGGCCGTCGAGCTGCGCCATCCGCTCGGCGGTCTCGCCCGCCACGCGCCGCACCGTCTCCAGCATGCCGGCGATGCGGGTCTCCTGCGCCGTGAGCTCGCGCTCATCGTGCAGCGCCGACGCCAGCCGCTTCTGCGCGCGGTCCACTTCCCCGCGGAGCGACCCGACCTGCTCGGTCAGGGGCAGCAATTTCGCCTGCTCCTGTCCCACGCCCTCCAGCCGCTGCCGCAGGTCCGTGACCTGCAGCGCCACGCCATCACACACGGCGCGCAGCCCATCCACCTCGGCGCGGCGCGCGATCTGTCCCGCCAGCTTGCGGTCCACATCCGCGGTCATGCTGTGGAGCGCATTGAGGCGGCCGTCGAGCCGGTCGACGAACTGCTGGTAGCCCGACAACCGCGTCATGTGACGGTCGAGATCGTCGGCGATCGACACGAGGTTGGACGCCTTCTGCGTGCCCTCATCCACGGTGGAGAGTTTGTCCCGCACGGCATTCAGGCGCGCATCCAATTCCGGCATCGTGGCGGCGAACACCGTGGCACGTTCCAGGAACGCTTCCATCATCGTGCGGTCGGCCGAGAGGCGGTCACGCAACTGCACGGCCTCGGCGTGCTCCTCGTAGAAGCGCTGCATGTCGGCGCGCAGGTCCTCGAGATCCGCGCGGGCGGCCTTGAGACTCTCCATCTGCCAGACGGCGCGGCGGGCCACCTCGTCCAGGCGCTGGAGATCGGTGCGCACCACGTCGATTGTCTCCACCTTGGCCGCGACCTCTTCGGCGCGCTCGCCGAAGGCCGTCATGCGCGCGTCGAGCCGCGCCACCCCTTCGGTCAGGGCGGCCACCGCCGGCTCCCGCGACGCAAAGGTCTCATGCGCGCGCTCGATGCGGGCCACCGATTCCTGCAGGTTCGCCAGGCGCACCTGGGACGCGTCGAGTTCGCGCCGCTCGCCGGCCAGCCTGTCGTCGTACGTGCGCACGAGCAGCTCCAGCTTCCCCCGGTTCTCGTCGAGCCGCACGAGCTCGGACACAAACGCCTCGCGGCGCCGCGTCGCGTGGTCGAGCTGCTGCGACGACTCGCGCACCATCTGCCCCACGCGCTCGGCGGTTTCCTCCGCGCGCTGCGCCTGCAGGGTGGTGACCTCGAGGCGCGCGACCTGCTGGTCCATGCCCGAGACCATTTCCGCGAGACGGTGGGACGCCAGAATCGCTTGCTCGACCGTGTGCTTCTGCTGATCGAGGATCTTGGCCTTCAGCGTGACGTGCTCCGCCAGGGCGTTGAGCGACCCCACCCGCTCATCCAGCGTCCGGGCCAGCTCCTGCATGCGCGTGAGCCCCGACAACTTCTGCTCCACCTCGCGCACGGCCGTCGCGGCCGCCGACGCGTCGTCGCGGGTTTGGCGCGCGGTCTCGCGCACCCGTTCCTCGCCGGCCGCGGCCTGCGCGATCGCATCCCGGCTCTCGGCCACGCTCGCGGCGACGGCCGCCGCCGCCTCGCGCGACTCCTGGAGGTCCCGCGTCGCCTGGCGGAGTTCGTCGCGCAGGGCGTCGAGCGCCTCCCGCTCGGCCCCAAGCGTCTCAAGGGTGGCGCGCGCGTGCATGGTGGAGGACGTCAGCTGCTGGGTCTGCTGTTGCTGCTGCCGCAGCTGGTCCTCCAGCGTGCCGGTGGCCTCGGCCGTGGCCTCGCGCCACTGACGGCGCTGCTCGTCCGCCTGGGCCAGCAGGCTCAGCAGTTCCGCCTTTTCGGCCCGCAGGTCGTCGAGCAACTTGGTGGTCTCGGTAGGGGAGGGTTCCGGGGCCCGCCCGGCCAGCCGTTTGAGGGCATCCAGCATGACGGAGAGAATAGCGCGGATCGCGGTCAGGCGGCGCGGGGGTCGCTGGGGAACCGCATCACCCGCCGGAAGTAGTCCACCGCCGACACCAGGGTGATCGCCAGGCTGAGGTAGACCAGGGCGTCCATGGCGCCGGCCGGCACCCCGCGGTAATTGGCGTAGAGGGCGGCCACGCCGGTCAGGATGTAGATGCCGGTCGCGGCCTTGCCGAACAGCGACGGTTTGAAGGTGCGGCGCGCCACGGCCAGGTTGATGATGGCGGCCGTCAGGACGATCGCCACGTCCCGGCTGATCACCAGGACGGTCAGCCACAGCGGCAGCCGGTAGGCCAACCCCAGGTCCGGCAGGGTCAACATCACGAACATGGTCAACAGCAGGAGCTTGTCGGCCATCGGGTCCAGCCAGGCGCCGAGCGTGGTCTGCTGCCGCGTCCACCGGGCAATAAGGCCGTCCAGCAGGTCGGTGGCTCCAGCGACCACGAAGGTGACGAGCGCCCAGCCGGGATGCCCGTAGAGCATGCACAGCGCGAACACGGGCACCAGGCCCATGCGCGAGAGGGTGAGGAGGTTCGCGGGCGTGAAGACCGTCATCACGTCTTCATTGTCTCGCCAACCGGCCCGTCAACTGCTCGAGCCGCGCGATGGCCGCGACCACTTCCGAACCCGTGGCGGCACGGTTCGGCTCGAACCGATCGGCCTCGCCCATCCCCATCGCGCCGCTGGCCAGCGCGCCGGCAATGGCGGCATACGCCAGATGGTCCCGCGGCACGTCGCGGAGCGCGGGACGCGAGGCACGCCAGCGGGCCAGATCCAGGGGCAGCGCGGCGCCCAGGTCCTGCGCGACCCGCCAGACCGCCTGCGCCAGGTCCGCGCGGCGCACGAACGCCGACGGCTGGAAGGTGTGGTTGGTGAAGGACTCCATCCAGCCCGCCCGCGTGATCGGCAGAATCCAGGGCGCCGCCCAGTGGGACCGGACATCGGTGAGCACCACGGTGACGCGCCGGGGCGCCCGCGCCAACGCCGCCTCAAGCCGGATCCCCAGCATCGCCGCCAGCTGTGCGCGCGTCACGGACGTGGCCGTCGGGATGGCGCGATACTCCGCCGGCAGGGCGTTAAAGTCCGCACGGGCGGCCAGCGCGGCTGCCCGATCGCGCCACTCGGGACGGGGATCAAGCGCGACGGCTCGCGCGAGGGCGTCGGCCGCGTCCCGCAGGCGGCCGTGCGCCTCCAGCACGGTGGCCAGCACCGCGTGGGTCTCGGCATCGCCGGGATCGAGTGTCAGGGACCGCCGCACGTGGGTCTCGGCGGCGTCAAACGCGCCGCGGGCGATCTCGACCAGCGCCAGTTCGCGCAACACGACCGCGCTGTCTGGCGCCAGGGTCAGGGCGTGCTCCAGCGCCGCCTGGGCGGCATCCCACTGCCCCGAGACGCGCGCGGCGGTGGCCCGGCCCAACTGCGCCTGCACGACGCGCAAGCGCAACACGTCTTGCTGGCCGCGCACTTCCTCGCGGAGCGGCTCCACGGCCAGGATGCGCTCCGACATGGCCAGGGCGGACACGTCGTCTCCGGTGGCCAGGGCCACGTCCATCCTGCCCAGCAACGCCGGCAGGTACGTCCCGTCCGCCGCAATCACCGCGTCGAAATGCCGCGCGGCGTCCTCGTACCGCCGCTCCAGCGCCGCGATGTGCCCCAAGCCGGCCTCGGCCGGGAAGAACTCAGGCGCGCGCCGCAGCACCTCCGTGAACTCGCGGCCGGCGCCGCGCAGGTCGCCGGCCTGCAGCCGGCGCCACGCCGCTTCGTGCCGGTTCCGGATCTCCGGGGTGGCGACCGCGTTGTCGGGAACGAACAACATCGGCACGTCCGGGAACCGTGGCGTGGCCGGCGCGGCCGGCCGCGCGCCGGCACACCCGGCCACGGTGATCATCGCGGCCACCACCACCGCCACGCCTCCCGTACGCCGTCCGAACGTCACTGCGGCTCCCTCATTCGAAACAGCCGATCCCTGACGCGCCTGGGCACGTCCGCCTCCACGGTGACCCGCGATCCCACCGTCACCTGGCTCGTCACTCGCGCATGCCGGTGAAGTTCCGACAAGACGCGGCGATCCGCGTCACTGGAATAATCAAGCGTGAACGTCTCGCGCTCGGTGTCCATCTCCACCCGGGAGGCGACAAGGTCGATCAGGTCCTTCACGCCATCACCGGTCATGGCCGACACGCCAACCGCGCCGGGCGCGGTCGAGACCAGGCGCTCCCGATCGGCCGGCGACAGGCGATCGCACTTGTTGTAGACCTCGAGCACCGGCACGGCCCCGGCGCCGATCTCCGTCAACACATCCCTGACGGCGCGCTCCCGGCGCTCGCGATCCTGCGCCGAGGCATCGATCACATGCAGGAGCAGATCCGCGTGCACCACTTCCTCGAGCGTCGCGCGAAACGCCGCCACCAGCTGATGCGGCAGCCGGTCGATGAATCCGACGGTGTCGGCCACCATGATCTGCCGCGCGTCCGGCAGCTTGACGCGCCGCACCAGCGGGTCCAGCGTCACGAACAGCGCGTCGGAGGCGACGGCATCGTCACCGGTCAGCGCGTTGAACAGCGTGGTCTTGCCGGCGTTGGTATAGCCGACCAGCGCGACGGTCGGCACCTCGCCACGGCGGCGCCGTGCCCGCAGATACCCGCGGCGTTCGCTGACCTCCGCGATGTCCTGCTTGAGGGCCGACACCCGGTGCCGGATGCGCCGGCGATCGGTTTCGAGTTTGGTTTCACCGGGTCCGCGCGTGCCGATGCCGCCACCCGTGCGGGACAACGCCGCGCTCGATCCCACGAGCCGCGGCAGCAGGTACTGCAGTTGCGCGAGTTCGACCTGCAGCTTGCCTTCCCGCGTGCGCGCGCGCCGGGCGAAGATGTCGAGAATCAGTTCCGTGCGGTCGATGACGCGGCAGTGAAACACCGCTTCCAGGTTGCGGCCCTGCGCGGGACTCAGCGCGTGATCCACGATGACCACTTTGACGTCGGCCGCGCGGCAGGCCGTCGCCATTTCCTCGGCTTTGCCCTTGCCGAACAACGTCGCGGGATCCGGCATGGCGCGTTCCTGTACCGCGCGCACCACCACGTGCGCGCCGGCGGCGTCCGCCAGTCCGGCGAGCTCGTCGAGGGCGGTGTCGGGATCGGTGCCGCGCGTGGCGCGGGTCACCAGCGTGAGGAGGGCCGCACGCTCAACGGACGGCTCAGGCTTCGAGGTCCGGCGCGAGGTCATGCGTGCAGGCAGTTTACCACGCGGTCCCAGGGGATCGCGCCCTCGCGCAGCAGCACGGGTTGCGCGTCGCGTACATCCACAAGTGTTGATGGCAGTCCGCCCGGCGTGATGCCGGCGTCAATCACGAGCACCTGCGGGTCGTCGCCGATCGGACCGAGGGCGGCCACGCGATCAACAGCGGGGGCGCCGGACAGGTTGGCGCTCGTCGCCGACACCGGACCGCCCCACGCCTCGCACAACCGCCGCGCCACCAGATGCGCGGGCACGCGGATGGCCACGGTGCGGCGGCCCCCATGCACTTCGACGGCCATCCACGCGGGCGCATCACGCACCAGCGACAGCGGCCCGGGCCAGAACGCCGCCGCCAGCGCGGCCTCGCGCGCTCCAAGGGCGCCGCTGCACGCCACGACCTGCGCCGTATCGGCGGCAATCAGCGGCAACGCGGCGCGCGCGCTGCGCCCCTTGAGCGCGAACAACCGCCGCACCGCCACGTCGTTCCGGATGTCCACGGCCAGGCCGTACAACGTATCGGTCGGCAGCGCCACCACGCCCCCGCGGCGCAGCCAGGCCACGGCCGGCGCCAGGTCCTCGACGCTGCAGCGGTTCGGGTCCACGCGCACCATGCGCTCGCGCGGGATCATCGCATTCTCCGCACGGCCCAGGCGACGGCAGCCAGGCCCAGCGCATCCGCCACGAACACGCCACGCATACTCACCGCGCCCACGAAACCGGACACGACCGGGCTGAGCGCCAGACCCGACAGCGACGCGGTGGTCAGGTAGCCAAACGCCACCCCCCGCGATCCCTCCGGCACGCGCTGCCCCGCCACCGTGTAGATCGCGGTGAACGACACGCCGATGCCGAAGCCGAAGATGGCGGCCGCCGCCAGCAGGGCCGTGGATCCGGGCCCGGCGCTGAACACCACGGCTCCCAGCGCCGCCACGCCCGCGGACACCATGACCAATCGCGCCGCGCCGGCCTGCCGCATCAGCCACGCGCACGCCTGGTTGCCCACGGCGGCGGCCCCGGCCGCCACGGTGAACACGAGTCCGGCCACGACCGGCACGCTCGCCAGCGGCGTCCCCATCTCGATCAGGTAGAGGGGCAGGACGGGACCGAAGCTGCGGTCCACCATCTGCAGGCTGAAGATCATCGCCAGGAACAGCCCGAAGTGCGGCACCGTCAGGAGATCGCGCAACGTGACGCGCACACCGGCGTCCGCGTGCGCGGCCCGCGCGCGCGCCGGCCCTTCGCTATACCCGACCAGAACGAGCAGAAACGCACCGAGGAACAGGCCGGCCGCGGCGAGAAACGCCAGACGCAGGCCGAACGCGGCCGCCAGCGCGCCGCCAATCGCGGGTCCGAGCGCCGGGCCCAGCCGCTGCGCGGTCTGCACCCACCCAATCGCGCTGGCCATTTGTGCCGTCGGCGCCGACTCGGCCGCCATCGTCAGGGCCAGCATGCCGTAGCCGGCAAAGAAGCCCTGCACGGCGCGCAGCGCAAACACCTGCCAGGGCGCGGTCACATACGCCATGGCGCCCATGATCACCACGAAGCTGAACAGCGACCGCGCCACCATCAGCTTGCGTCCGTACCGTTCGGCCACGCGGGCCCACACCGGCGCCATGAGCGCGGTCACGGCCGGCGTCACGCCCAGGCTGACGCCCGACCAGACCGCGATGGCCCCGGTGTCTTTGACGCCCAGTTGTTCGAAGTACAGCGGCAGGAACGGCATCACCAGCGTGAAGCCGGTGAAGCCGATGAACGTGGCGACGGTGACCGCCGCCAGGTTTCGGCGCCAGTCGGGCGCCCCGGCGTCAGTCAACGCCGGCACGGCGGCGCATCAGAAGCGGATGCGAAGGTCATCACCGCGTTCCGTCACGTGGATGGTGTCGATGAATCGAATCTGATGCGGGTCGTTCTGCATCACGATCGAACTGGTGCGCGTGCCATGACCGAAGAACCGCACCCCCTTCATCAGCGTGCCGTCGGTGACACCGGTCGCCGCGAACGTGATGTTCTTGCCGGACGCCAGATCCGAAGCGCTGTAGATGCGGCGGAAGTCCGTGATCCCCATCTTCCGGCACCGCGCTTCATCTTCCGGCTTGGCCACCACGAGGCGCGCATAGATTTCGCCCCCGAGGCAGCGCATGGCCGCCGCGGTCAGCACGCCCTCCGGCGCGCCGCCCGTGCCCATCACGGCATGGACGCCGGAGCCATCGACCGCCGCGGCAATGCCGGCGGACAGGTCGCCGTCGCCGATGAGGCGGATCCGCGCGCCGGCCGCGCGGATGTCCGCAATCAGCTTCTCGTGCCGCGGACGATCCAGGACCATGATGACCAGGTCGTCCACGTCGCGGTCGAGCGCCTTGGCGATGGACTTGAGGTTGTCCTTCACCGGACGATCCAGGCTCACGGCGTGTTTGGCGCGGGGGCCGACGACCAGCTTTTCCATGTACAGGTCGGGGGCGTGCAGCAACCCGCCTTTGCTGGCCGCGGCCAGCACGGCGATGGCGTTCGGCTCGCCCAGCGCGCACAGGTTCGTGCCTTCCAGCGGGTCCACCGCGATGTCCACTTCCGGCAGGTCACGCACGCCGGCCGCCCCCTGGCCGACGCGCTCGCCGATGAACAGCATCGGCGCTTCATCGCGCTCGCCTTCGCCGATGACGATGGTGCCGTCGATGGGAATGGTGTCGAGCGTGTTGCGCATCGCTTCGACGGCCACCCGATCGGACCCGTGCCGGTCGCCCTGCCCCATCGTGTGGGCGCAGGCAATCGCGGCGTGTTCGACGACTTTCAACATCTGCAGAGACAGGTCAGTGGCCATACGTAAAGAATACCTCGCGGTCCGGCCCGCTGTACGCGGCCGGGACTACCGGCGCCGAACGGTGACGACGGCCCCGGCGCCGACGCCCAGCACCTCGGCCGCACTGGCGGCGTGGGCCGCGCACTCCAGGTGGTCCGTGCTGCCGAACAACGCGCAGACATCGCCGGCGCCAATCTCGGAAAACGTCGAGACCAGACGGTCCACCGGGCGGCCGCCGACCTCGATGCGCATCGTCCCCCCGGCGCCCGTGAGCTTCTCGCACAGGCGCCGATCCACGTTGGTCACCACGTTGCCGAAGCGATCGACGCGCACCACCTCGCCCCGGATCTCGCCGTCGAGCAGCACCGCCTGCGCCAGGTCAATCTGGACGTAGTCCGACACGGCGCGTCCCAGCGCGGGCAGTTGAATGCCCTTGGCCAGCCAGGCCGCCGCCGGCGCGAACCGGTCGCGCCCCTCGAAGGTCCGGGACACCGTGGGCCGCGCGTACCGCCGTTCGGTCAGCTCGACCACCTTCTTCGGCGGCGCCTCCTGCAACACGGCCGTCAGCACGCCGTTGTCCGGGGCCACGAATCGCCAGTCGCCCACGTCGGCGGCGATCCCGCGCCGCGCCGATCCCACGCCGGGATCCACCACCACCAGGAAGATGGTGCCCGCGGGAAAATATTTGTAGGTTGCCGCCAGCTCGCGGGCCGCAAACGGGATGTCGTGCGCGGGCAGGTCGTGCGAGATGTCCACCAGCACCGCGTCCGGGCAGATGCTCAGGACCACGCCCTTCATGACACCGGCATAGTGATCCCGCGTCCCGAAGTCGCTCAACAGGGCAATGGTCGGCTTGGTCGCCATGAGACCGACGATACCTCAGTTCGGGGGGCCGCCGCTCAGGCCGAGCGGCGAAACAGCGTCTCGCGCGTGCTGGTCTTGAGCAGGACGGAGTCGGTGACCGTCAGCGGCGCGAACATCTTG
>JANLHE010000062.1 GCA_024653875.1 Acidobacteriota bacterium | reverse complement strand
GAACACGCTGGCCGCGGCGGAAGCCGCCACGGCATCGGCAATCTGAAATCTGGAATCGGTAATCGTTTATCGATAGATTGGCAATTGGCAATTCTCGATCTATCGATAAACGATTATCGATTACCGATTTCCGATTGCAGCTTCCCCCAGACGTCTTCCGTCCGCGTCTTCGTCTGCTCCAACGTCCCCGACGTATCAATCACATAGTCGGCGTGGGCGGCTTTGTCGGCCAGCGGCCACTGGGCCGCCAGGCGCGCGCGCGCGTCGGCCTCGCTGAGCCCGTCACGGGCCATCAGGCGCGCCAGCTGCTGATCGGCACGGCAGGACGCGACCACGACCGCGTCAAAGTCCCCGGAGCGTCCCGTTTCATAGAGCAGGGGAATGTCGGCGATGCCGATCGGCGCCCGGAGCGCCGCAAACCAGCGCGCGATGCCCGCGTAGACCCGCGGGTGAATGATCTCCTCCAGTTCCTGCCGGGCGTCCATGCTGCGCCCCGAGGTGAAGATCAGCGCCGCCAGCGCCTCCCGGTTCAGGGAGCCGTCGGCATGCTGGACCGACGCGCCAAAGCGGGCCACCACGGCGGCCAGTCCGGAGGAGCCCGGGGCCACCGCCTCGCGCGCCAGCTGATCCGCGTCGATGACCGCAGCGCCCAGCTGCTTGAACGTCGCCAGGCAGGCGGACTTGCCGCTACTGATGCCGCCCGTGAGCGCGATGCGAAGGGGGCGTGTGGCCATCCCAGCCTCAGGCCACGGGGCCGGAAGACATTTCCGATTCGATGTCGCTGGCGGGCGTGATGCGTTCCTCGACGAAGGAGTTCCACTCGTGGCACTGCGGGCACTGCCACAGCAATTCCGTGCTGCGGTACCGGCAGCGCGTGCAGACGTGGGGATCGAGGTAGAACACCGACTGGCGCGTGATCTCGATGTAGCGTGCCACCAGCGGGCGGGGCAGATCGAGCGTGGAGAGCAGGGACCAGATCGACTGGTGAATGGCGAGCGCGTGGGGATTGTGTTCGAGCGCGCCGAACAGCAATTCCAGGGCGCGGGTGGGCTGCCCCTGCGACACGAGGTGCCGGGCCAGGGCGGCGCGCGCGCGCCACTCGCGGGGCGCCGCGGTGGTGAGCCGTTCGCAGATGGCGGTGAACCGATCCGCGCGGCCTTCGCGCACGTACAGGGCTTCAAGCCGCTCGAGCGGCAGATACGCCCGATCGGGCGAGACGTTCACGGCCTTCTCCCAGATCGCCGCCGCGCCGGCGGCATCGCCTTGTTTGAGCCGCGCATCGCCCAGGCTCAGATACGCCGGGATCACGGTGGGGTCCAGATCGATGGCGTCGGTAAAGTGCCGGCTGGCGTCCGCCAGGCGGCCATCGGCCAGCGCCTGAACGCCCAGTGCGTGTTCCAGAAACGCCAGGATCGTGCGGGATCGCGCCTGCTCCGCGGGCTTGGCCACCGTGGCCAACCGCTGCCGGGTCGCGTACGCCTCCTGCCACTGATGCTGTTCCTCCTGGAGCTTCTCAAGGTTGCCGAGCGCGGCCTCGTTGTCCGGCGCGAGCTTGAGGACCTCCGTGAACGCTTCGGTCGCCCGGTCCACGAAGCCGCCGCGCCGGTAATCGAGCCCCAGGCACAGCAGCACGTTGGCGTGCTCCGCCCTGCTCAGCCGGGGGCGCTGCAACAGGCCCTGATGTTCCTGAATCGCGCGGCCCACCTGGCCCCGCTCGCGGTACAGGTTGCCCAGGACCATGCGCAGTTCGAGCGCGCCGGGGTCAATGGTCGAGGCCTGTTCGAGCTCTTCGATCGCGAGGTCGATCCGGCCCGCGACCAGATAGTTCAGCCCGACGATGAAGTGGGGGGACTGGCGCACACGCCGCCGGTCGACCCACTGGCCCTCCATCAGCTTGTAGCGCTCCCAGGCCTTGCCGGCCGCGAGGCCGAGGAGGAGGGCGGTGATGACGAGGATGAGTACGAGACCGCTGTCCATCGGCACCTACGTCAGATGGGCGCGCACGAGCGCGTCCCAGCGGCCACGGCCGCGGAGAATCAGTTCAATGAATTCGCGCACGGCCCCGTGCCCGCCCGCCGCCCGCGTCACGTAGTGCACCTGTTCACGCACCTCGCCGCACGCATCGGCCGGCGCGGCCGACAGGCCCGCCCGCTTCAGCACGGGCAGGTCGAGCAGGTCGTCGCCCATGTACGCGATGTGGTCGTCCTTGAGGCCGAGCGACGTGGCCAGCTGGATGTACGCGGCGCGTTTGTCCGTCTCGCCCTGCAGGACGATGCCGATCTTCAGCTCCGCCGCCCGCCGCGTGGTGGCCGCCGACGCCCGGCCGCTAAGCAGGCCGATCTCGATGCCGGCCTTCTGCGCCCACACCACGGCGGCGCCGTCGCGGATATGAAAGGACTTCTGCTCGTCGCCCGTGGCGGACACGCCGATGGTGCCGTCGGTCAGCACGCCGTCCACGTCAAGCAGCAGCAGGCGGAGATTGCGGGCGCGGGCTTCGAGCTGGTCTTTCGTGATTGGGGGCACGGGGGTCACATCATCTGCGTGCGCCAGAGGTCGTGCAGGTGCACCACGCCCTCGACGCAAAGCGCGGGATCCACCACCACAATGGCGGTGATCTTGCGCTGTTCCATGAGCCGGATGGCTTCCACGGCCAGCATACCCCGGCTGATGGTGACCGGCCGCGCGGTCATGACATCGCGGGCCCGCTGGTCCAGCAGGGCCGAGCCCGGCGTCATGTGCCGGCGCAGGTCGCCGTCAGTGACGATCCCGAGCAGGTGGCCGGCCCCGTCGACGACGCACGTCATGCCCAGCCGCTTGTCGCTCATCTCGTGAATCACATCCGGCATGCGGGTGTCGGGCGCCACGCGGGGAATCGAGGCGCCGGCGTGCATCAGCGCTTCCACGCGCATCAGCTTCTTGCCGAGCCTGCCGCCCGGGTGCAGGTTCGCGAACTCTTCGGCCCGGAACCCCTTGCGCTGCGAGAGCGCCAGCGCCAGCGCATCGCCCAGCGCCAGGGCCGCGGTCGTGCTCGCCGTGGGCGCCAGATTCAGGGGACACGCTTCGGCCGCGACATGGCAATTCAGCGTGATATCGGCCGCCAGCCCGAGCGTGGACTGCGGATCGCCGGTCAGCGCGATCAACGTGGCGCCGATTCGCCGGATGGCTTCCACCAGCCGCACCAGTTCCTCGGTCTCGCCGCTGTGCGAGAGCGCCAGCACCACGTCTTCGGCACGCACCGCGCCCAGGTCGCCGTGAATGGCCTCGGCGGGATGGAGAAAAAACGCCGACGTCCCCGTGCTCGACAACGTGGCGGCGATCTTGTGCGAGATGATGCCGGACTTGCCCATGCCCGTCACGATCACGCGGCCGGTGCACGCGTGGAGCAACGCGACCGCGCGAGGGAAGTCGCTGGTGAGCTGCGGAATCAGCCCGAGGATGGCGCGCGCTTCGGTGTCGAGCACCTGGCGGGCAATGTCCAGAGTCTCGGCGTCGGTGGGAAGAGGCTGGTCGGTCATCGGATGTCACGCATGGGGTTTCACGATGTCATTGATCTGGACCAGCCGGCGCAGCAACGGCTCCAGCAGGTCCAGTCGCAGCGCATTCTGCGCGTCGCTCCTGGCCCTGGCAGGGTCCTCGTGCACTTCCAGAAACACGCCGTCCACGCCGGCGCCAACGCCCGCGCACGCGAGCGGTTCGATGTACTCGGCCAGGCCGGCCGTCACGCCATCGCCGCCGCCGGGCAGCTGCAGGCTGTGCGTGACGTCAAAAATGACCGGCGCGCCCAGCGCCCGCATCATCGGAAACGCGCGCATGTCCACCACCAGGTTGTTGTACCCGAACGAGAACCCGCGTTCGGTGATGCACACCCGCTGATTTCCCGTCGCGGTGACCTTTGCAATCGCGTGGCGCATGTCGAGGGGCGCCAGAAACTGGCCCTTCTTGATGTTGACCACCCGCCCCGTCTGCGCGGCGGCGGTAATCAGATCCGTCTGGCGCGAGAGAAACGCGGGGATCTGCAGGACATCCGCCACGTTCGCGACGGCCGGCGCCTGGGAGGCGTCGTGCAGGTCCGTCAGCACGGGCACCCCCAGCGCGTCCTTGACCCCTTGCAGCGCCTTGAGGCCGGCGTCGAGGCCGGGCCCGCGGAACGAGGACGCCGACGTGCGATTGGCCTTGTCGAACGACGCCTTGAACACGTAGGGCATCCCGACCCGCGCGGCGATGGCCGCGATCGCGCGGCCGAGTTCAATCACGTGCGCGGGACTCTCGATCACGCACGGGCCGGCGATGAGCACCAGTTCGCGGCGGCCGAAGACGACGGTGTCAGTGACGGGAACAAGGGTCATCGGCGCCGATCACCAATCGCGGTGACGTTGCTGGTCAACCCCTTCCGCGCCTGCGCGTACCGGTGTGCGGCCTCCACGAACCCGGCAAACAGCGGATGCGGGCGCAGCGGTTTGGACTTGAACTCGGGGTGGAACTGCACCGCCACGTACCAGGGGTGGCTCGGGAGCTCGACGATTTCCACGAACTTGCCGTCGAGGGAGCGCCCGACAATCTTCAGCCCCTTGTCGGTCAGGGCCTTCTCGTACTGGCAGTTGAACTCGTACCGATGCCGGTGGCGCTCGTGGATGATCTCCTCGCCGTAGAGCTTGAAGGACAGCGAGTCGGGAGCCAGCCGGCACGCGTAACTGCCCAGCCGCATCGTCCCGCCCATGTCGTCCACGCCGAGCAGGTCGCGCAGCTTGTAAATGACCTTGTGCGGCGTGTCTTCCATCACCTCGGTGGAGTCGGCGTCGGTCAGGCCGGCCACGTGGCGCGCGAACTCGACCACGGCCCACTGGAATCCGTAGCAGATGCCGAAGTACGGGATCTTGTGGGTGCGGGCGTATTCGGCGGCGGCCATCATGCCGCGGCTGCCGCGGTCGCCGAAGCCCGGGGCCACCAGAATGCCCACGGCGCCGTCGAGCAGGCGCATGCCGTCCGGCTGTTCCAGGGCCTCGGCCTCCACGAACTTGAGGGTGACCTTCAGGCGGTGCCTGAACCCGCCGTGGTAGAGGGCTTCGTTGATGCTCTTGTACGAATCTTCGTACTCGGTGTACTTGCCGACAAAGTGCAGCGTGACCTCGTCTTCCGGCTGCTGAATGCTGCTGACCAGGCGCTCCCAGGACTCCATCCGCGCTTCGGTCTGCGGCAGGTGCAGGCGCTCGAGCAGGATGCGGTCCAGGCCTTCGCCGGCGAGGCTGAGCGGCACTTCGTAGATGCTGGACACGTCGCGCGCCGTGATGACCGCCTCTTCGTCCACGTCACAGAAGAGCGCGATCTTGCCCTTCATGTCCTGTTCAAGCGGACGATCCGTGCGGCAGAGCAGGACGTCGGGCTGGATGCCGATGGACCGGAGGTCCCGCACGCTGTGCTGGGTGGGCTTGGTCTTCAGTTCATGCGCCGAGGCGATGTACGGCACCAGCGTCAGGTGAATGAAGAGGGCGTTCTCGCGGCCCACATCCTGGCGGAACTGGCGAATCGCCTCGAGGAAGGGCAGGCTCTCGATGTCGCCCACCGTGCCGCCGATTTCGACGAGCAGGACATCCACGCCGGCCGCGGCCGACCGGATGGCGTCCTTGATCTCGTTGGTGATGTGGGGAATGACCTGGACGGTGCGGCCAAGGTAATCGCCCCGGCGTTCCTTCTGGATGACCGACGCGTAGATCTTCCCGGTGGTCCAGTTGTTGTTGCGGGTCGCCACCATGTTGGTGAACCGCTCGTAGTGGCCCAAATCCAGATCCGTCTCCGCGCCGTCGTCGGTCACGTAGACCTCGCCGTGCTGGAACGGACTCATCGTGCCTGGATCCACGTTGATATACGGATCGAATTTCTGCAGGGCCACTGTGTAGCCGTGGCCCTCGAGCAGGCAGCCGATCGACGCGGCGGCCAGCCCCTTGCCGAGCGACGAGACGACACCGCCGGTGACGAAGATGTACTTCACGGGACGGTCGGGCTGGGAGTGCGACATCACAAGTTCACGCATGGTGGCTCACGCTGAGAGGGAGAGGAAGATGGTCCATTAACTGACGGACCCGGGCGAGATCGTCCGGGGTGTCGACCGATGGGGACGAGGTCAGGGTTTCAACGGTACGAAGGCGAATGCCGTGTTCCAGCGCCCGCAACTGTTCCAGGCCTTCGGCCTGTTCCAGCGCGGTGGGGGGCAGCTGCGCCAGGTGCAGCAGCGTCTGGCGCCGGTAGACGTACAGGCCCAGGTGCCTCCACGCCTGCGCCGGCGGCTGTCCCGGCCGGACATACGGCACCGGCGCGCGGGTGAAGTACAGCGCGTCGCCGTTTTGCGCGACCACCACCTTCACCACGTTGGGATTTGACGCGTCGGCCGGCGCCAACGGCGTCCGCAACGTGCTCATCATCACCGTGGCATCGTCGAGGCAGGGCGCGATGGCCGCGTCCACGGCGGCCGGATCCAGCATCGGCTCGTCGCCCTGGATGTTCACCACCAGGTCGCACGTCAAATGGGCGGCCACCTCCGCCAGCCGGTCCGTTCCGGACGGATGGTCGGCGCGCGTCATGACGGCCGTGCCGCCGAAGGCGTCCACCGCCTCGGCAATTCGCGGGTCGTCGGTCGCCACGAGCACATCGGTGACCCGGCGGGCGGCCTGCGCGCGGCGATAGACGTGTTCGATCATCGGGTGGCCGGCGATAAGGGCGAGGGGTTTTCCGGGGAGACGAGTGGCGTGATATCGAGCGGGGATGATGGCAACAACCCGTCCCTGCACACCGAGCCCAGCGGGAAAGACTACTGGCACGAGGAATCTTAGCACAGCCGTTACAGGCCGGTGCTACGATCAGTCCGTTATGCATCGACTGACCTCGGCTTTGCTGCTGGGTGGGGGCGTGTTGCTCGCGTCCTATATCAGTGCGCCCGCCGCGCCGACGCCGGAACCTCCGCGGGTGTCGTTGGCGACGATGGCGGCGATCGATGCGCTCGCGCCCTTCGCCGACGACGTGGCGCAGGAAACGGAACGGCTGCGCGCGCGGCTGACCGCGATGCCGGCGGTGCCCGTCGCGCGGCGCAATCCCTTCAACTTCGGCGCGGGCCGCCGTCCCGATCGCCCGGCCCGGACCGCTTCCGAGCCGCGGCCCGAGGCGCCCGCCGTCGAGGCCGCGCCGGCCATCGCGTGGCCGGCACTGGTGGCGGTGCTGACCGATGGCGGCGAGACGCCGGTCTTCACGGGCGTGCTCGGTGTCGGCGACGGCATTGAGATGGTCAAGACGGACGCAACACTCGGCGGGTTCCGGATCGGCGACATCACGTCCACGTCCGTTGAACTGATCCACGTTGCCACAAACACCGTCACGCGGCTGTCCATCCGTTAAAAAGACGTCGGGTGTCTTTTTCGAAGACGGTCACGAAAAAGACACCCGACGTCTTTTTCTTACACCCGTCAACTCCCCCCGTCTCGTGTGCCCTCTGGGTCGTGGTCAAGATATAATGTCGTGTTGGCGCGCACGCGAGGCGCACCACTGTGGTGCAAATCGCTGCCGCGACCGTAAACACGCGGAGATTCACACGCTGAGGACGACTTTTCCACACAGTTTTCAACAGATCCTGTGAAGATCCCGTAACGTGCCGCTCCACAGTGGAGGGACGTGACCTAAAAGCAAGAGGATCCGCATGAGCCCCGCCGCAATCACGCGTACTGGCAAGACCCTGCACGTTCCCGATAATCCCGTTATTCCTTTTATAGAAGGTGATGGCACCGGGCCGGACATCTGGCGCGCCAGCGTGCGCGTGTTTGATGCGGCGGTGAAGAAGGCCTACGGCGGCACGCGCGCGATCGCGTGGAAAGAAGTGCTCGCCGGAGAAAAGGCCTTTCAACAGACGGGCAGCTGGCTGCCGGAAGCGACGCTGGCTGCGTTCCGCCAGTATCTGGTTGGCATCAAAGGCCCGTTGACCACGCCGGTCGGCGGCGGCATTCGTTCGCTGAACGTGGCGCTGCGGCAGGAGTTGGATTTGTATGTGTGCCTGCGGCCCGTGCGGTATTTCCGCGGGATGGAGACGCCGGTCAAGCGCCCCGACCAGGTGGACATGGTGATCTTCCGCGAGAACACGGAAGACATCTACACCGGCATCGAGTTCGAGGAGGGCACCGACGACGCCGCGAAGTTCCGCGAGATCTTCGCCGCCACTTTTCCAAAGATGTTTAAGAAAGTCCGCTTCCCGCAGACGTCGGCGTTCGGCATCAAGGCGGTGTCGAGAGAGGGGACCGAGCGGCTGATCCGGTCCGCGCTTGAATACGCCATCGCGAACAAGCGCAAGAGCCTGACGATCGTGCACAAGGGCAACATCATGAAGTTCACCGAGGGTGGATTCCGTGACTGGAGCTACGACCTGGCGAAACGCGAGTTCGGTGCGGTCGAAGTCGACGGCGGTCCCTGGTGTCAGCTCCCGAACGGCATGGCGATCAAGGACGTGATCGCCGACGCGTTCCTCCAGCAGATTCTGACGCGTCCCGCCGAATACGACGTCATCGCCACGCTCAACCTCAACGGCGATTACATTTCCGACGCGCTCGCCGCGCAGGTGGGCGGCATTGGCATCGCCCCGGGCGGCAACATCAACTACGTCACCGGTCACGCGGTGTTCGAGGCCACGCATGGCACGGCGCCCAAGTACGCGAACCTCGACAAGGTGAACCCCGGTTCGGTCATCCTCTCGGGGGAACTGATGTTCCGTTACATGGGTTGGCCGGAAGCGGCAGATCTGGTGATCAAGAGCCTGGAACAGGCGATCGACGACAAGCAGGTCACGTACGACCTGGCCCGGATGATTCCCGGTGCCACGGAACTGAAGACATCGGCGTTCGCCGACGCGATGATTCAAAGACTTTAGGAATTTATTATTTGTGAATTGATTATTTGTGATTGGTTATTTGTTATTTAGGAGCGACACATGAATCGCAAAGTTACGGTCGTTGGCGGGGCAGGGAACGTGGGCGCGACGGTGGCGCGGGCCATTGCCGTCAAGGAATTGGCGGACGTCGTCATCGTGGACATCGCGGCCGAGAAGGCCGCCGGCATCGCGCTGGACCTGTATGAGGCGTGCCCGATCGACGGATCAGACACCCGGATGATGGGCACGTCGGACTACTCGGCGACCGCCGGGTCGGACGTGGTGGTCATCACGTCGGGCGTGCCCCGCAAGCCGGGCATGAGCCGCGACGACCTGCTCAACGTCAACTACAAGATCATGCAGGCCGTGGTGGAGCAGGTGGTCAAGTACTCGCCCAACTGCATCATCGTTCCCGTCGCGAACCCGCTGGATGCGATGTGCCAGGCCGTGTACCGGCTGAGCGGCTTCCCGCGCGAGCGCGTGGTGGGCATGGCCGGCGTGCTGGACTCGGCGCGCATGCGCACGTTCATCGCCATGGAACTGAACGTCTCGGTGGAGAACGTGCACGCGTTCGTGCTCGGCGGCCACGGCGATACCATGGTGCCGTTGCCGCGCTTCTCGACGGTGGCCGGCATTCCATTGACTGAATTGGTGGCGATGGGCAGGCTCTCGCAGGCGAAGCTGGACGAAATCTGTGCGCGCACGGCCAACGGCGGCGCGGAAATCACCAAACTGGTCGGCACCAGCGCCTGGTATGCCCCCGGCGCCGCTGCCGCGCAGATGGTGGAAGCGATCCTCAAGGACAAGAAGATCATTTATCCCTGCTCGGTGTTCCTCCAGGGCGAATACGGCGTGAAGGATCTCTTCGTCGGCGTGCCGGTCAAGCTCGGCAAGGGCGGAGCGGAGGAGATCATCGAGATCCGCCTGACCCCCGACGAGCAGACCGCGTTCAACAAGTCCGCGGCGGCCGTCAAGGAACTGACGACGGTAATTGGAGTCTAGTAGCTGTCGGTCCTGAGGTCCTGAGGTCCT
>JANLHE010000059.1 GCA_024653875.1 Acidobacteriota bacterium | reverse complement strand
GCCGCGTTGCCGGGCGTCACGAGCGTCGCGGTCGAAATGACCGCGCAGGTGCGCGCCGCCGGGCGGCCTGAAGCCGGTCGCGCCGCCGTGGATGGCGTCAAGAACATCATCGCCGTGGGCGCGGGCAAAGGCGGCGTCGGCAAGACGACGGTGGCGGTGAACCTGGCGGTGGCGCTGGCCAGGGCCGGCAGCCGCGTGGCGTTGCTCGACGGCGACATGTACGGCCCGAACGTGCCGATGATGCTGGGGTTCGCGAAGGATCAGCGCCTGGAGCAGGACGGCGCCAAGATCCTGCCGGCCGAGCGCTACGGCGTGCAGGCCGTGTCGATGGGGTTCCTGACCACCGACGACGCGCCGGTCATCTGGCGCGGCCCGATGCTGCACGGCGCGATTCAACAGTTCTTCCGCGACGTGAAGTGGGCCGATGTGGATTATCTGATTGTCGACATGCCACCCGGCACGGGTGACGTGGCGCTGAGCCTCAGCCAGACGGTGCCGGTGGCCGGCGCCGTGGTGGTGACCACGCCGCAGAACGTGTCGGTGGCCGACACGCGCCGCGCGGTGAAGATGTATCAGAAGCTCAACATCCCGGTGATCGGGGTGGTGGAGAACATGAGTTACTTCGCGTGCAGCGGGTGCGGGAAAGAAGCCGACATCTTCGGCAAGGGCGGCGGCGAGGCCCTGGCGCTCGAGCTGGGTGTGCCGTTCCTGGGCGCGATTCCGCTGTCCGAGCCGGTGCGTACCGGTGGGGACGCCGGCACGCCGGTGGTGCTGTCCGCCCCGGACTCGCCGGCGGCCGTGGCGCTGACCAGCGTGGCGAACCGCGTGGCCCAGCAGGTGTCGATTGCCTCCTATGCCCGCAAGGCCATTCCGCTGACACCGGTCAATTGATTCCCTTCACCAAACACACCCTCGCCAACGGCCTGCAGGTGATTGTCCACGAGGACCATCACCTGCCGGTGGTGGCCGTGAACATCTGGTATCACGTCGGGTCCAAGAACGAGGCGCCGGGCCGCAGCGGGCTGGCGCACCTGTTCGAGCACCTGATGTTCAAGGGCGCCCAGCACCAGCCGCGCGGATTCTTCGAACCGCTGCAGGAAGCGGGCGGCTCGCTGAACGGATCCACCAGCGCGGATCGAACGAACTACTGGTGCGTGGTGCCCACCGGGGCCGCGGAACTGGCGCTGTGGATGGAGGCCGACCGCATGGGCTGGCTGGTGCCCGCGTTGTCGGCCGAGCGATTTGACACCGAGCGCGAGGTGGTGCTGAACGAGCGGCGGCAGAGTTACGAGAACCGCCCGTACGGGATGTCGCACTTTGCCTTGTCGGAAGCGATGTATCCCGCGAACCATCCGTACCATTGGCCCACGATCGGGTACCCCTCGGACCTGCGCGCGGCGACCGTGGACGATGCGCGCGCGTTTTTCCTTCGGTACTACCATCCCGCGAACGCGTCACTGGCGATCGCGGGAGACATCCACACCGACGCCGCGCTGGCGCTGGTGGAACGGCTCTTCGGCGCGATTCCCGCGGGACCCGCGGTGGCGCCCCTGGCGGTGGCGCCCGTGGACGCTGTGGCCCGCCGGCTGGTGCTCGAGGACCGCGTCGAGTTGCCGCGGCTGTATCTGATGTGGCCCAGTCCCGCCTTGTTCTCCGGCGATGACGCGGTGCTCGACGTGACGGGTGACATCGTCGCCAACGGCCGCACCTCGCGGCTGTACCGGACGCTGATCCACGATCGACGCCGCGCGGCGGAGCTGGGCGCCGGACAGGGGTCGCGCGAACTGGGCAGCCTGTTCCAGGTCGTGGCCACGGCCGCGCCCGGCGTGGCGCTTGAAGAGCTGCGCGAGTCCGTGACCGCGGAGTTGGACCGGCTCGCGACGCACGGACCGTCGGACGCGGAACTCGAGCGCGCGCGCGTGCAGGCGGAAGCATCGTTCCTCTATCGCCTGCAGACGCTGGGTGGGTTCGGCGGCAAAGCCGATCAGCTCAATGCGTACAACACGTACACGGGATCGCCGGCCTACTTCACGCAGGATTTGGACCGCTACCTGCGGGTCACCGCCGCGGACGTGAAGCGGGCGGTCGCCCGGTCCCTGCAGCCCGATCGCGTGACGGCGCTCTCGGTGGTGCCTCCGGGACAAGTGCAGTGGGCGCTTGAGGCGTCCACTCCTGCGGTGGTGACCACATGAGGCCGGCGAGTCGATTTGTCATGCCCGGCGCGGGCGCGCCCGCAAGGATGACGTTTCCTCCCGTGGTGCGCGGCGTGTTGTCCAACGACCTCCGCGTCTGGACCATCCGGCATGACACGGTGCCGGTGGTGACCATGGTGCTGGTCCTGCCGGTCGGGTCAGCGCATGATCCCGCCGGCATGCCCGGCCTGGCCGGCCTCATGGCCGATCTGCTCGACGAAGGCACGGACCGCCTCGACGCGATCGGTCTCGCGGAAGCGTTTGCCAGCCTCGGCACCGAGCTGTCGGTGGACGTGGGGCCCGATGTCACCACGCTGTCGCTCACCACGTTGTCCCGATTCGCGGAGCCGGCGCTGGCGCTGCTGGGCACGATCATCACGCACCCCCGCCTGCACGACGACGACCTCTCGCGCGTGCGCGAAATTCGCGTCAATCGCCTGCGCCAGCTGCGAAGCTCCGCGTCGGCGGTCGCCGATCGGGCGTTCCTGTCGGCGGTGTTTGGCGGCCATCCCTACGGGCACGGCACGCTCGGGACCACCGACGCGTTGTCGCGCCTGTCGATCGACGATGTGCGGGCGTTCCACGCCGCGGGTGTGCGTCCCGCCGGCGCGACGCTTGTCGTCACCGGGAACGTGGATCCTGACGTGGTGCACGCCGCGGCGGAGCGGCAGCTGGGGATATGGCGGGCGTTGCAGGACGCCCGGCCGCCGGACGTGCCCGCCGGGCGGGCGGATGTGCCGGCGCGGGTGCTGGTGGTGAACCGGCCCGGCGCGCCGCAGACCGAGGTGCGGGTGGGGCACCTGGGGCCGTCACGCCAGGTAGCCGAGTACCACACGCTGGTGGCGTTGGACGCCCTGCTCGGCGGGCAGTTTTCCAGCCGCATCAATCAGAACCTGCGCGAGGCGCGCGGGCTGACGTATGGCGCCCGCACGGCGTTTGATTTTCGCGTCAGGGCCGGGACGTTTTCGTGCGATACCAATGTGCAGGGCGACGCGACGCCGCTCGTGGTGTCGGAGATCCTGGCCGAGTTCGAGGCGGTGGGCGGCAGTCGGCCCGCCGGCGCGGATGAACTGGACCGCGCGAAGTCGTCGCTCACGCGCGGCTATGTGCGGCGTTTCGAGACCTCCGCGCAACTGGCCCATGCGGCCGCGCGTTTGGTGACGTTCGGGTTGCCCGAGGACACGTTCGATCGATTCGTCCCCGGCGTTGAAGCCGTCACGCCCGCCGCCGTGTCGGCCGCCGCGCGCCAGCACCTGCATCCCCAGGATGCGACGGTGGTTCTTGTGGGTGACGCGTCCGGGTGGCGCGAGAAGCTCTCGCAACTCGGCCGCCCGGTGGAAGAGTGTGAGATCGAGTTCTGAATCGAGGTTCCCATGAAGGCCGTACGCTTTCACACACACGGCGGGCCCGAGGTGCTGCAGTACGAGGACGCGCCGGATCCCG
>JANLHE010000057.1 GCA_024653875.1 Acidobacteriota bacterium | reverse complement strand
ACCGAATACGACGTCATTCGCGTATTGCCGTTTGGCGGAGCCGTGACCCGGGCGTCCATGCCGGGCTCGCTTCTCGCGCGGGTGCTGGAGGTGGGCCTGACCAATCAGGGCACCGGCGGGTACCTGCACGCGTGGGGCGCGGTCAAGGAGAACGGCAAGTGGCTGGTGCAGGGTAAACCGCTCAATCCGTCGCTGCGGTACCGTGTGGGCCTGACGGACTTCCTGCTGAGCGGGCGCGAGACGAACCTGGCGTTCCTGACCCGCACCAACCCGCTCGTTCGTGATGTGCAGGATATGGCGGACATCCGGCAAGTGCTGATCGCGCAGCTGTCCGCGGCGTTTCCGGTTACGCCTCCTCGATGACCGCGCGCAGCGGGTACCCCGCGTCCCTGGCCATCGTGGTGACCGTCTCCACCTTGGTTTCCGCCACTTCCCAGGGATAGACACCGGCCACGCCCGACCCCTGCAGATGCACCTGCATCATGACGCGGTAGGCTTCGGCCGGCGACTTCTGAAACACGTGCTCGAGGATGTGCACCACGAAGTCCATCGTCGAGTAGTCGTCATTCATCAGCAGGACCTTGTAGACCGTGGGTTCTGCCTTCTTCGGCGCGACACGTTCCTTGACGGCGTCGCCGGTCTGTCTCTGGTCGTTGGTCATAAATTTCAAAAACTGGAGGGCACGGGCTTTAGCCCGTGCCGTGCGCCCCGGGCTGAAGCCCGGAGCCTCCGTAATAACGGTTGTTCCGTCCTAGCGGTTGCGTTCGGCGAGCTCGACGAGTTCGGCCATCGTTGACTCACCGCGGTCCCATTCGTACCAGCCGAACTTGCGATCCATCCGCTCGGACTGAGGCAGCGTGGAGGCGGGGCCCAGCAGCCAGGTCTGCAGCGCCACGGGCCGCTCCACCCAGGCGGCCACCACCTTGTCCCCGCGCAGCAGGGCCACGGTGGCCGTCGCGCCGCGCCCGTCCGGGGTCTTGAACGCCGCCTGAATCGGGGCACCCACCGTCGCGTCCACCACGCGCAGCGGAATGCCGGCCGCACTCGCCAGCTTGGCGACGTAGGGCACGGTGTGGAGGGAGTCGCTGCAGGCGGCCGCGGCCACCACGACGAGCCGCAGGCCGTCGCCCGCCTTCTTCAGCCGCTCCACCAGAGCCGCGGAGGGATTGGCCCGCTTGCTGTTGGCCTGCCAGACCTCCGGCCGCGAATTCGCGGACGCCAGGAAGCCTTCATAGGTTGTTCCCTGGGTGAACAGGGCATTCCCGTCAATCACCTGGGGCGCCTGAGCGGCGCCCGCCATCATCAACACGGTCAAAAACAGGCTGGGCATGCTCACAGACTACTCGACCACACCGCTAGAATGGGAGATCGATGCCAGCCCCCCTTGCGACCGGTGTGGACTTCACGGACCTCCACTTTGTTGGCCAGCCCGGCATCATTGCCACGGGCCTGATCCACGGCCCGGGCGGCGTGGCGCTGGTGGACCCCGGGCCCACCACCTCGATGCCCGTGCTCGAGGCGGCGCTGGCGGCCCGCGGATTCAGCTGGACCGACGTGCGCGCGGTGCTCCTGACGCACATTCACCTGGACCACGCCGGGGCCGTCGGACACATTCTCAAAGTGGCGCCGGACGCGCGGCTGTATGTCCACGAACGCGGCGTCGCGCACATGGTGGACCCGTCGAAACTAATCGCCAGCGCCACGCGGCTCTATCAGGCGGACATGGATCGGCTGTGGGGCGAGATGCTGCCGGTGCCCGCCGATCGGGTGGAAGTCCTCGGCGAACGCGATCACCTCTCGATCGTGGGCCACGAGATCGAGTCGGCATGGACGCCCGGCCACGCCTGGCACCACGTCAGCTACTTCCTTCCGGCCTCGCGTATTGCGTTCGTCGGAGATACGGCCGGCATCTGCCGTCCCAGCGGCCGCGTCGTGTTGCCACCCACGCCGCCGCCGGATATCGACCTGGAGGCGTGGCGCACGAGCACCGAGACCATCCTCGCCTGGAACCCGGACACGCTCTTTCTCACCCACTTCGGCCCGCAGGGATCGCCGCACGTCCACATGCAGGATCTCTGGCGCCGCATGGACGACTGGAGCCGGCGCGTGCAGGCGTCGCTCTCGAGGGACGGGTCGGATGAAGAGCGCGCGGAGGTGTTCGTCCGCAGTGTGGTGGATGACCTCGAACGCGCCACCAGCCGCGCGGAGGCCGAGGCCTACGCGCGAGCCGGCCGCTTTGATTTTTCCTGGACCGGCCTCGCCAGGTACCTGAGGAAGAAAGACAAGACTTGATGTACGGAGGCCCCTGGCTTGAGCCCGGGGCGTGCGGCACGGGCTGAAGCCCGTGCCCTCCATCTTTATCGTCTGATCTTGTCCATCTGGGCCAGTACTTCTCCCAGCTTCTTCATCTCTTCACCGTAGAGCGCCCAGTTGCCGTCGCGCTGCGCGGCCGTTGCGCGCTCGTAGTGGTCGTTGGCCTGCTCCGCAAGCCTGGCCAGATCGGGACTCAGCGGGGTGACCGCCGAGGGCACGCCGGTGCCGATCGGCGCGCCTGGCGGGGCCAGCAGGTCCGCGGGTCCCGCATCGCGCAGGTCGGGTGCCAGCGCCGCCGCCACGGTTCGACCGAAGATCTTGACCAGGCCCTTGTTCAGGGTCTCTTCCATGACGATCTGATCCTGGTAGGCCACGATGACGCGCTTGAGTTCCGGGATCCTTCCGCCCGATGACCGCAAGTACAGCGGCCGGACGTACAGCAGCGACTCCTCGATGGGAATCACCAGCAAGGTGCCCTGGATGACCTGCGAGCCCTGCTGGTTCCACAGCGTGATCTGCGGAGAGATGATCTGATCCTGGTTGATGCGCGCCACGATCTGGCGCGGACCAAAAACCACCTTCTGCTTCGGGAACTGGAACACCAGCAGGCGGCCATAGTGTTCGCCGTCGCTGCGCGCCACCATCCAGGCCGCCAGGTTGTCCTTCAGGCGCGGCGTGAACGGCAGCATCTGGATGAACTCCGGCTCCTTCTCTCCGGGCAGCCGCATGATCGTGAAGTACGGCTGCATCGGCGTGGCGGCGCCCGCGTCGTCAATCACCGGCACCTGCCACTGATCTTCCTTGTTGTAGAAGACCTGCGGATTCGTCATGTGGAAGGTGGCAAACGCGGCCGACTGCACCCGGAAGATCTCCTCCGGATACCGCATGTGCCCGCGCAGGGCTTCCGGCATGTCGCTCATCGGCTTGAGCAGGCCGGGAAAGATGCGACTAATCGTCAACGCGATTGGATCGGTCGGTTCCGCGAGGTAGAACGCCGTGGACCCATGGTACGCGTCGATCACGACCTTGACGGAATTGCGGATGTAGTTGATGCCGTTGGCGCCAAACGGCGTGGCGTACGGGTAGTTCGTGCTGGACGTGTACGCGTCTTGAATCCAGAACAACCGGCCGTCGGCCACCACCGAATAGGGATCCGAGTCGTATTTCAGGAAGGGCGCAATCGTCCGCACGCGCTCACCGATCGCCCGGTGAAACATGATGCGGCTCTCGAACGTCAGTTGATTCGTGACCACAATGTTGACGGCGCTGAAACGGATGGCAAACAGCAACCGCCGCAGGAACCCGCCCACTTCCACGCCGCCGGTGCCGGTGTACGTGTTCGTGACGTTGTCTTCGCCGCGAGGATAGTGGAACTCCGGCTGCTGCGTCTTGACCAGCACGTAGTCGCTGGACTTTTCGCCGTAATAGATGCTCGGCTCATCCACCTTGAAGTCCACGGTGGTGACCGGCGGCAGATCTTTGACAAACAACACCGGCTGACCGACGGTGGTGACCTCGTTCACCGGACCCAGCGTCAGCCCATAGCCGTGCGTGAACGTCAGGCGCTCGTTGACCCAGGAGCGGTTCGGCAGCGACTCGGTATTCATCTCGCGCAGCGAGAGCATCACCTGCCGGTACTTGCCGTCAATGAT
>JANLHE010000320.1 GCA_024653875.1 Acidobacteriota bacterium | reverse complement strand
TCGCACCGTCCTTCAGCGTGATGACGGTGCGGCGAAGCCGCCCGGTGGCCGCGTCGATCACCATCTCGCCCTTGGTGAATATCTGACGGCCGTCACCGCCGCGGATGAGCGTGGGCCGGTCGCGTTCGGTGAACGTCACCGTCACCACCGGGCCGGCCGACGTGGATTCCACGCGACGCCGCTCGAACCGGAACCGCTTCCGGTGTTTGTCATCCAGAATCAACAGCGCCAGCATCGGGTCGTTGAAGTTCCTGGCAATCGATCCCAGGTTGTACCGGGCGTTGCGGTCGGCCACCTGCCGGCCGATGCTCGCGAATGACCCGCGGCTCAGCAACTGACGCAGGCTGTCGCGCTGCTCCACCGGCGCGCCGTCCACCGTGAGGATGTCGCGCACGGCCAGCCATATGCCGTCGGCCGCCACGTACGCCAGGAAGAACTCGCCGGTCGTGCGTCGCAGCGCCACGCGCGTGTTCCTGATGTTGAAGACCTCCTGCGTCGTTGCCTCGTCCGCGAGTACGTACTGCAGCGCCTCCTGATACTCCTTGATATGTGATGCGGCCTTCGCCACCACCGCACGCGCGGACGTGTCCGGGGCCTGGACCGGCGCGGGCGCCTGGACGGCGGCCATCGCCACGATCAGCGCACTCGCTCGCCACATCAGAATGTCAGGCCGCCGCCAAAGTTCACGCGCGTCCGGCCGCCGCGGCCGTGCGCCACAGACAGGCTGAGGCGAAACACCGTGGCGCTGAACCAGACGCTGCCGCCCACGCCCGTGTGCCGTGTCCGATCCTTCAGGCGCTGCCCGTGGTCGTACGCCACGCCGGTGTCCATGAACGCGCTGATGCCGAGCCGCCCCACGGACAGCGGCGAGGTCAGCGGCACGAACAGCTCAGCCGATCCAGCCACCACGATGTCGCCGATGAAGGCGCCAGCCTCAAAGCCGCGCAGATTGGACCAGCCGCCGAGCAACGGCTTCAGGTAAGCGGGCTGGGGTCCGTTGGCGCCTTCCCGCATCACGCGCACGGCCAGCACGGTTTGCTTGATCAGCCCCAGGTACCCGCGGCCATCCAACCGGGTGCGGTGCAGCACGTCCCGGTCCTCAAAGCCCACCCGTTCCCAGCTGGCCGTGGCGAGCACGGCGTTCCTGGGATACGCCGGATCCAGACGCGTGTCCACGGCGACATCGGCGCCAATCGTCTTCAGGTCCTCTTCGATCGGTCCGAATGACACGCGCTGCCATCCCGCCGTGGCGCCCAGGCGCACCAGCCCGATCGCGCGTTCGGCGCGCCCCCACACCCGGCGCCGGTCATCCTCTTCCTCATAGGCGGGGTTGGTGCGCCGCTGCATGGCAGCGCCGATCGTGACGCGCGTGAGCGGACCGGTCGCGAAGTTCTTCTCGAGCTCCACGCCGGCGCGTTTGGTGCCGCCCCATGACAAGGGGAACGACAGGCGGCTGCGTTCGCCGACGATGTTCGCGCGAGAGATCATCACGCCGTACGTCAGGCCATACCCGTCCTCGGCATCCAGGATCGGCAGCCACATGAGGTTCTGAAATCCGCGGCGCCGTTTGATGACGGCGACCTCTTCACCCTCGGGCCCTTCTTCAAAGTCGATCCGCACCGGGCCTTCGTTCACGATCAGGACGAGCGTGATCTTCGTGAGATCCGTGATCGACGCGAAGCGCTTCAGCACGTCAACCTGATCGAACTTCCCCGACGCCTTCAGCCGCGCGCGCACTTGAGTGATGGTGTCCGGCGTGACCGGGCCGCCGATCGAGATACCGGAGAGCGCGATGACCTCCTCGTTCGTGCTGATGTGATTGCCGTGGACCAGGATCTCGGCAATGACCTCAGCCTGCTGTGCCACTGCTGCCTGCGAGACCGGTGTGAGGGCGAACCAGGTCGCCAGCACCAGCGCGGTCACTTGATCCTCGCCGTGGCGGTCGCGAGCTTGTAGTTCATGTAGTTGAGCTGGTATCGCGCGTCCATTTCGCCAATCGCCAGCATCGCCGAAAAGTAGAAATCCACGTTCTTGGGCAGCCACACATCCGGAAACGGCTGATGCATCGTCATCGTCGCGCGCAGGTCGGTGAGCCGCGCCAGCCAGGCCGCCGGCAGGAAGTCCATGTTCACGTTTTCGAAGTTGTACTTGACGATCTGGTACGTGGACGGCTCAATCCACAACGTTACCAGCGAGACCTTGTTCAGCATCCGTTCAAGCGTGGCATCCTGGTTGTCTTCCTTGAGCTTCTGACCGATCTCCCTGCGATGCTGCCGGGAATTCTGCTCCTTGGAGAACAGCATCGCCGGGAAGTACTCGATCTTCAGGAGTTCCCGGCCATCACTCGTCTCGCGGCCGACAAGCGCGTACTTGCCCTCTTCGAACTTGAACTTGAGGAAATACGCCGACGAAATGAACTGGGGTTCACGGGTCTGCCGGATCAGGCTCTGGGCGTCGCCGGGCGCGTCCGGATCGACCGCCGCACTCCGCTCCGGCGGAGGCAACTCCTTCACGTCCGTCGTGGTGCCGACGGTCAGGGCCACCCGCCGCTTGTCGCGCGCCTGCTGGCGCCGGAGGAACTCCTCCTCGTACTTCCGCCGGTCGTCTTCCGACACGGTCACGCCGTTGGCGCGCACGGGGCTGCGCACAAAGAAGCCGTCACGGAGATACCAGGTGTAATCCCGCCGATCGCCCCACAGGGGCAACTTGCCCGGCCCGCGGAACTCGATCTGCTCACGCTCGTCGAGCACGTACTGCTGGAACTTCTTCCAGTTGTCGTCGCGCCTCAGCATGACCTTCTGCATGAAGGCGTCCAGATCGCTTTGCGCCGGCAGCCCTGACGCCCCGGCCGGCACCATCCCGCACGCCAGCACCACCGCGAGCGCTCCCCACAGTCGTTGTCCCACCCGAGCCTCCATCCCCATTATTCTTCCCTTGTGCCCCACCTGCCACTTGTCGTGAACATCACCGTCGCGCTGGCGCTGTCGCTGGCCGGCGGACTCATCGCACGCCGGCTGGGACTTCCGACGATCGTCGGGTACCTCCTGGCCGGGGTGGCGATCAGTCCGATCTCGCCCGTCTGGGTAGGAGATACGAACGCCATCGGCCAATTGGCCGAGTTTGGCGTGATTTTGTTGATGTTCGGAATCGGGCTCCACTTTTCCTTCCAGGACTTGTGGAAGGTGCGGGACATCGCCATCCCCGGCGCGCTGGCGCAAATGCTGATCATCACCGTGCTGGGCGCGTGGCTGGCGCGAACCTGGGGGTTCTCGGCCGGCGGCGCCTGGGTCTTTGGCGTGGCGGTCTCGGTGGCCAGCACGATTGTCCTCCTCCGCGGGTTGATGGATCACGCGCTGCTGGACTCCCGGCACGGCAAGGTCGCCGTCGGCTGGCTGGTCTTCGAGGACCTGGCCACGGTGGCCATCCTCGTCCTGCTGCCCACCCTGGTGGGCCGAACCGGCAACTCCTGGTGGGTACCGCTCTGGGCGGTGGCGAAGGCCATCGCGTTTGTGGGCCTCATGATCGTGGTCGGCCAGCGCGTCGTTCCGGCCATCCTCTGGCGCGTGGTCCGCACGCGATCGCGCGAGCTTTTCATCCTGGTGGCGCTGTCCCTGGCGGCCGGCACGGCGCTGGCCTCATCCGCCCTGTTCGGTGTGTCGCTGGCCCTCGGCGCGTTCGTGGCCGGCGTGGTCGTGAGCGAATCGGAGTTCAGCCACCAGATCAACGCGGACCTGCTGCCCTTCCGCGAAGCGTTCGCCGTGCTGTTTTTTGTCTCGGTGGGCATGCTCGTCAACCCGATTTACGTGATCGCGCACTGGCAGCAGGTGCTCGTGTTGTCCGTCCTGATTGTGGTGGTCAAAGGCCTGGTCTCCGCGGCCGTGGGATTCATCCTGCCGTATCCCGCGCGAACCGCGTTGATCCTCGGCGCCGGCCGCGGGCAGATCGGTGAGTTCTCGTTCATCGTGGGCCAGGCCGGGCTATCCCTGGGCCTCATCACCACCGAGCAATACTCGCTGATCCTGGCGGGTGCGATTGTGTCGATCACCGTCAACCCGCTGATGTTCAAGCTCGTGGACCCGGCGGAACGGTGGCTGAAGCAGTTCCCGGCGGTATGGCGGGTGCTCAACCGCCACGGCCCCGCTGAACCGCTGGTGGTGGAACCGGTGACCGACCATGTCGTCATCGTCGGCTCCGGCCGGGTTGGCCGGCACATCAGCGAAGTGCTGACGCAGTTGAACGTCCCGCGCCTGGTCGTGGAATCCGATCCGGCGCGGTTGGAGAAGCTGCGCAGCCTGGGCGTGCCGACGCTCTATGGGGACGCGGCCAGTTCGGAAATCATGGATCACGCGGGACTTGAGCGCGCCCGGGCCCTGGTCGTGACGTTGCCGGACGATGCGGCGGCGCTCGCGGTGGTCATCAGCGCCCGGGTCCGCGCGCCGAAGCTGCACATCGTCGCGCGCGCGTCGACATGGGACGGCGCCAAGCGCCTGCGGGAGGCCGGTGCGGACGAGGTGGTCCGGCCCGAGCTGGAAGGCGGGGTGGAAATTGTCCGCCGTACGTTGATCGATCTCGACCTCGCGCTTGAAGACGTCGTCCGCTATACGGATCTGGTCCGGCGGGAGGAACTGGTGGAAGCGGACCGCCCCAGCGTGGAGCGCACGCGACTGCTCGAGGACCTCGTGATGGCCGCCCGGCACGTGGATATGCGCTGGCTCAGCGTGTCCTCCGGGAGCGCGCTGGCCGATCAGACGCTGGCCGCATCCCGGCTGCGATCCCGTACCGGCGTGTCCGTGGTGGCGATCGTGCGCGACGGCGCACTCATCGGCAATCCTGGTCCTGAGGACGTGATTCGCACGGGTGATCGCGTGGCGGTGATCGGATCGCCCGAGCAGCTGCCGGCGGCAGAAGCGCTGCTGGGAGCTGTCCCGGGCTGAAGCCCGGGACCTCCAGTTCTATGGAGCGCACGGGCTTTAGCCCGTGCGGATCACAACAACAACGCCTCCACGCGGTGCGCGTGGACGACATCGTCACAGGGCGACCACTGGAAGATAGTGAACCGGCCGTCCTGCGATGCGACGAGCGCGGTGGCCTCGCGCTGATCCTGCACGAACTGCGCGGCCGACAGATGCCGGGTGCCGCCCAGTTGCGCCGGCGTCATCACGACCGCCGCGGAGTCACGAATCGGCTCCGTCACCAGCACGCGTTCCACCGGAGGCCGCGAGCGCCGGCGGGTGATCTTCGCGCCGAACGCCAGCAATTCGAAGGTCGACGTCATGACGGTGGCGCCGTCGACGGCTGTCAGCCCGGCCACGGCATCGACGGCCCGGCGCAGGTCCTCCTGCCATTCGTGCGTGCGCCGCTCCTCGGCTTCGCGGCCCATCAGATCCGCCAATTCGGAGAACCGCGGGGCCACCGAATACACCACGGGCTCGACGATGGACTCGCGCCAGTCATCTTTAGTGCTGTTATTACCCGTACCGTCTGGCACGATCAGCAGCGCGCCGCCCCGGTGGTGCGCCCGCATGGACGCCGCCAGGTGCACGAGCAGGTTGACGGACTCGCCGCTGGCGTTGACTTCGTGCTGGCCCAGCAGGGACTTGAGCAGGCCGGGACATTCGGGCACCGTGGCGCTTCGGTCGTCGACGATTTTGATCTGATCGCCTTCCAGCACGGCGATGTTGACGAACTTGCCGAACGGCTCGTTGCGGTGCTTGACCACCAGCAGGCCGGAGCCGATCACTTCCAGGACGAAGCAGAACGCGGGAATACTGCGCGTGGTGCCCCAGACCCGGAGGGCTCCGTCAACGGGCCACACCCCCAGGTGGATGCCCGGGCGTTCCACCGCCGGAGCGAGCTTCGCGAGCGCCGCCGGGTACAACGGCAGCCACTCGGCGAACGTCAACGCCTGGCCTGCATTCCCCGGCGGCAGCAGGGCCAGGGAAATCGTGGGAGTCACGCCTTCCTCGCGTCGCAGGCTCGCCCAGAACGCCGCGTCGATGATCGCTTCGATGAAGGCGGCGTCGGGCTCGATACCCAGGTCGATGCGGCCCTGCGCACGCGCGGCCGCAAGGTGCTTGGCGAAGTGCGACTGCACCGTCGCCGCCACCTGGCGGGCTGCGGGATAGGAGGGGTCAGGCATCGCAGCATCGTGCCATGAGCGCGTGGTTTTCACCATGGCTCGCTTCATGGTCCGGCTACGGCCGCGGGCAACGACTGGCTTACCGGCCCAATTCGACGTTCAGCCCGACCATCACCCGACGCGGTGCGCCCGGGCGGACGCCGGATGGGTGGCGCGCGACGACGTAGGCGTGGTTGGTGGCGTTCTGTACGCTGGCGAAGAGCCTGGCGTTTGGTGTCAGCACGTACTCGGCCGAACCGCCGATGGCGAACGTCACATCGGTCGATCGCGTTTCCATGAGAGCGCCCGTGCCGGCGGCGGTGCGCATTCGGCTGATAGCCGTGGCGTCGATCCGGACGCGCCAGGCGCGGGCCTCGACGTCGACCGCGGCAAACCCCTGGTGCCGCGGCACGTACGGCAATTCGTAGCCGCGCTGCACGGTGCCCCATGGGCCGAACTGACTCTGGAAGGAGTTGCGGAATTCGGCCTGGGTCAGCGTGTACGTCAGACGCACTGGCACGCTGACGCGATCGGTCGCGAACACGCGCCAGAGGGTCGATGCTTCCACGCCGTGCACGCGCACCTCGCCTCCGTTGAACAGATCACCTGCACCGGTGCCCCCGGTCGAAAGCGTGTCCCGGCCCAGCAGGTTGGAATAGTCGTTGAAGAACGCCACGACTTCTCCCGAAATACGATCGCGCTGCAGACGCGCGCCGGCTTCGACGTTGATACTGTCTTCGGCCTTCGTCTCAGCGGCGGCGCCGGGGCTGGGCGGAGCGAATCCTTTGTGCACGCCACTGAACACGGTCAATGACGG
>JANLHE010000053.1 GCA_024653875.1 Acidobacteriota bacterium | reverse complement strand
CCGCTTTCGCGCACCTTCCCCTTGTGCAGCACCAGAATGCGGTCCATGTCCTGGATGGTGGAGAGCCGGTGCGCGATGGCAAACACCGTGCGGCCCGCCATCAGCGTGTGCAGCGCGTCCTGAATCAGCGCTTCGGTTTCGGTGTCGATGCTCGACGTGGCTTCATCCAGCACCAGGACGGGCGGGTCGCACGCCAGCGCGCGCGCGAATGACAACAACTGCTTCTGGCCCACGGACAGCGTGGCGCCGCGCTCGGCCACCGGCGTCTCGTACTGCCGCGGCAGCGCCTGGATGAACCGATCCGCATGGACGGCCGTCGCCGCCTGCCGCACCATCGCGTCGGTGATGTCCTCGCGCCCCAGGCGGATGTTGCCGCTCACGGTGCCCGAGAACATGTGCACGTCCTGCAGGACCAGCGCGAACCTGGCCCGCAGCTGCTCCACCGGCCACTCGCGCACGTCGACGCCGTCGACGAGAATCCGGCCCTTCGAGACGTCGTAGAACCGCAGCAGCAGGCTGATGATCGTCGTCTTGCCAGAGCCGGTGGCCCCGACGATGCCCATCCGCTCGCCGGGGGCGGCGACAAAAGACACGTCGCGCAGCACGTACTCCACGCCGGCGTAGGCGAACCAGACCTGCTCGAACTCGATGCGCCCCGGGCCGTCGAAGCGGCGGTCCGAGGACGCCACCGCGGTGGGCATCTCCACCGGGGTGTCGAGCAACCCGAAAATGCGCTCGGACGCGGCCATCGCGGCCTGCAGGATGTTGAATTTTTCCGACAGGTCGCTGATCGGCTGGAAGAAGCGGCGCGAGTACTGGAGGAACGCCACCAGCACGCCGAGGGTGACCGCGCCGTCGATTGCCCAGCCGCCGCCAATCCAGATGATGAGCGCGCCCGAGAGCGACGCCAGGATCTCGATGATGGGATAGAACACCGCATAGTAGAAGATCGACGCGATGTTGACGTCGCGGTGGTCGCGGTTGATGGTGTCGAACCGCCGGAAGCTGTGGGCCTGCTGATCGAACAGCTGCACCGTGCCCATGCCCGTCAGGTGCTCCTGCAGGAACGCATTGAGCCGCGCCACCAGGCCGCGCACCTGCCGGTAGTTTTCGCGCACGTTGCGGCGGAACCACGCCGTGGCCCACGCGATGGCCGGCAGCACGGCAAACGCCACCAGCGCCAGCCGCCAGTCCATGATCACCATGGCGGTCATGATGCCCAGCAGCATCAGCACGTCGCCGAACACGGTGATGACGCCGGAGGCAAACAGGTCGTTCAGGGCGTCGACGTCGGTCGTGACGCGCGTCATCAGGCGGCCGACCGGGTTGCGGTCGTAGAACTTCACGTCCAGCTGCTGCAGGTGCGTGAACACATCGCGGCGCACGGTGTGCAGGATGCGCTGCCCGATCGTCTGCATCACCGACGTGCGGATGAACTCGGAGGCGAACGACAGAACCAGCACCGCCAGGAACCAGCGGCCCAGGCGCCACAACCCGGGCAGATCCCCCGGCGTAATGTGGTCGTCAATGGCCATCTGCGTGAGCCAGGGCTGCGCCAGGGCGAGCGCCGATCCGACGACAATCGCCACGAACGCGACGAGCACCATCGCCCAATGCGGGCGCAGGTACTGCATCAGCCGGCGCATCAGCGTGGCGTCGTACGCCTTTCCGATGGCGTCGTCCTGCATGGTGCTCATGACGCCGCGATCTCCTCTTCGAGGCGCTGGCGCCGGTCCATCGCGGCGTAGACGCCACGC
>JANLHE010000036.1 GCA_024653875.1 Acidobacteriota bacterium | reverse complement strand
CAGTACCTGAACCGGCGCGCCGGCAAGCGCATGTTGCTGACCATCGCCGGCCCGGCCGGCGCCGCGCGCGACCTGGTGGTGATGCCCATCACGCTCGGGGCGCAGAACGCGCTGCTCTACACGCGCTGGGTCAGGCGCAACGAGGCCGAGGTGGACCGCCTGAGCAATGGCACGCTCGGGTACGTGCACATCCCAGGCATGAACGACGGGGCCTACCGGACGACCGTCGAGGAGGTGTTCGGCAAGTTCACCACGCGCAAGGGCCTGGTCGTGGACACGCGCAATAACGGCGGCGGGGATCTCGTGGCCGACCTCGAGATGTTCCTGAGCGGCAAATACTTCTTCGACTACACCACCGACGGACGCAGCACCGGATTCGAGCCCAACTTCCGCTGGACCAAGCCGAGCATCGCGCTCGCGAACGAGGCCAACTACAGCGACGGACACTGCTTCGCCTGGACCTATCAGACGATGAAGATCGGCCCGCTCGTCGGCATGCCCGTCCCCGGGACCTGCACCTTTGCCGGCTGGGCGACGCTCCCCGATACCGGCATCCGCTGGGGCGTGCCGCCGCTCGGCGTCAAGGATCCGTCGAAGAAGTTCCTCGAGAACTGGCAGACCGAGCCGGACATCAAGGTGGCCAACAGCTACGAGCAGGTCGTCAAGGGCAAGGACGAGCAGTTGGAAGCGGCAGTGGCGGCATTACTGAAGGCTGTGGCGCGTTGACGGGGCGGCTGAGCCCATGCGTCAGCGAACGTCCTCGTCGATTTCCCTGAGAGCCTTTTCCATGCACGTGGGGCAGATGCCGTGTGAGAACCTGGCATCCGTGTGATCGGTGATATAGCTGTCCACCTGCTGCCAGTAGTCCTCGTCGGACCGAATGCGTTTGCAGTAACTGCAAATCGGGAGCAGTCCGGTGAGCCGTTTGACGTTCGCGATGAGCGCGATCGTGCGCTGGCCGACGTGAATGCGCGCGCGCAGTTCATCCGGGTCGAATGGCTTGGTCAGGTAATCGTCAGCGCCCGCCTCCAGGCCCGCCACCAGATCCTGCTGGCTGCTGCGCGCGGTGAGCAGGATCACGTACACCGGTGACGCGAGTGTGGCCGCGCGAATGCGGCGGCAGAGTTCGATGCCGTCCAGGCCCGGCATCATCCAGTCGGCGATGACGAGCTCCGGGGGCATGGGGCCGCTGATGCGTTCCCAGGCAGCGGTGCCGTCATGCACGACATCGACGACGAAGCCCCACTTCTCGAGCGTACGGCCCAGCATCAGGGTCGACACGCTGTCGTCGTCTGCAATCAGGATACGCATGGTGGATGTTCTGACGGGGACGGGACGTGGCGGCGCAGCAGATCCATGACCATCGCAGCTTCATCCGACAGGCCCTGCCAGGCCGTGTCGATGCTGTCCAGGCGCGACTGCGCGCCGGCCTGTTCGAGGATGGCGGCCGCGGCCACGAGACGGTTGGCCGACATCGTGGCGGCGGCTCCCTTGAGGGCATGCGCCGCTGCGTGCAGCGCAGGCCCGTCGCGGACGTCGACGGCGGCGCCCACGGCGGCAAGTCGCGCGGGCAGATCGTCCAGGAACAGGCCAATCGCTTCGGTCATGAGCTCGTCATCACCGGCGAGACGGCGGCGCAGGCCCTCTTCGTCGAACGAAGCGGGGCCAGACGCTGCTTCGACCGTCCGGAAGAGCGTGGGAGGATCGATGGGTTTGGAAATATAGCCGTCCATGCCTGCGGCGAGGCATCGCTCCCGATCGGTACTCATCGCGTGTGCGGTCATGGCGATGATGCGGACGTGCTGGCCGGTGCCGCGTTCGCGCGCGCGAATCGCGATGGTGGCGTCGAGTCCGCCCATCACCGGCATCTGCAGGTCCATCAACACCAGGTCAAAAGTCTCACGCTCGAGCCGGGTAAGCGCCTCGCGGCCGTTGTTCACCACGATCACGTCGTGCCCGCGCCTGGTCAACAGGCCCGCCGCAACCTTCTGGTTGACCACGTTGTCCTCGACCAGCAGGACCCGCACCCGGGTGCCGCCGGGAGCCATGGCGAACGTACCCGCCCCCGACCGGGTCTCCGGCGTCGCGGCCGCCGGCGGTGTCGTCGCGGTCGCGCGCTCGATCGCCGCCAGCAGGTCGGCGGCATAGACGGGTTTGGTCAGGTATGCCGCGATGCCCAGCCCGGCACACCGTGCCTGGTCCAGTTGATCGCCCGACGAACTCAGCATCATGACCGTCGGCCCCGCCAGATCCGGCCGGCCGGCCACTTCTAACGCGACCGCGAACCCGTCCATGCCGGGCATCTGGGCATCGAGCAGGACCACCTCGAACGGCTGCCGTGCCTGCACGGCCGCCGACAAGGCTTCCATCGCTGCGCGTCCGCCGCCGACGGCCGTGGCCGTCATCCCCCACCGTTTGACCTGTTCGCTGAGGATGCGCCGGTTCACCTCGTTGTCGTCGACCACCAGCACCCTGAGGTGACGAGGGCGGCGTTCCGGGCGCGGTGCGTCCGGGGCGTCTGTCACGTCGAGCGAGACGGTGAAATGGAAGGTGCTCCCGTGTCCCGGCTGGCTCGCCACCCATATCCGCCCCCCCATCAATTGCACCAGCGTGGCCGAAATCGTCAGGCCCAGGCCGGTGCCTCCAAAACGGCGCGTGGTCGAACCGTCAGCCTGCCTGAAGGCCTCGAAGATCGCCTGATGGTCCTCCTGCGGGATGCCGATACCCGTGTCGGTCACGAAGAAGTGCAACGTCGTCGCACCCTCGGTCCGCGCGTCTTCGACGACACGCACGAACACGTGGCCGCGCTCGGTGAACTTGATGGCATTACCGACAAGGTTGGTGAGGACCTGCCGTACCCGTGTCGGATCCCCCACGACGCCGTCCGGTACCTCGGTGCCGATATCGCAGATCAGTTCGATTCCCTTCTGATGCGCCGCGATCGCCAGGGGCTTGAGCGCGGCCGCGACGAGGTCGCGGGGCGAGAACGCCACCGTCTCGAGCTCGAGCCTGCGCGACTCGATTTTCGAGAAGTCGAGGATGTCATTGAGAATGGTCAGCAGCGCGTCAGCCGACGTCTTGACCGTGAGCAGGCCTTCGCGCTGGTCCTCGGTCAGGCCGCTGTCCAACAGCAAGTCCGTCATGCCGATGACACCGTTCATCGGCGTCCGGATTTCGTGGCTCATGTTCGCCAGGAACTCGCTCTTGGCGCGGCTCGCCTCCATGGCGCGATCGCGGGCCCTGATGAGTTCCTCATTGATGGACCTCAGCTCGGCGGTTCGCCGATCCACCGTCTCCTCCAGCGCGTCTTTCTGCGACAGCAACTGCGCGTCGCGCTTCTGGATCTCGGACAGCATCGCGTTGAACCGCGCGATCAACTCGCCGATTTCATCGGGGTCGCCCGCCTCGGCCCGCACGTCATAGCGCCGGCTGTCGCGGACCAGCGTGGTCACGTCAATCAGCCGGCCAATGGGATCGAAGACAAGCCGCGCTGTCATGCGCGACAGGACAAACGCAATCAGGAACGCGCCTCCGAGCGTGCCGAGGGCCAGCAGGCCGACGCCCTGCAACCGGGTCCAGGCTTCGGCGAGATCGGATTCCACGCTGATGCTGCCGATCCGATCACCGTTCAGCTCGATGGGCCGTACCACGCGCAGGCGGCCGCCTTCGAAACGGGCCGGCGCGCCGACGGCAGGCCACGAACTGTCTCGCGACACCGTGCCGGCTGGCGCGTAGGTTGCGAGCGTGGTTCCGTCAGGCGTCACCAGCCTGGCGCTCAGGATGTGGCTGTTCACGCGGATGGCCCGGAGCGTCTCGGCCGCCGCTGCGGCGTCCGCGAACGTCAAGGCCGCCGTGCTGTTCGTGCCCACGATGTCGGCGAGCATCGTGACATCGCGCATCAGGCGCGTCCGTTGTGTGTAGAAGTCGTAGACCACAAAGCCCGCGATGGCGGCGACCAGGGCGACGCCGCTGGTGAAGAGCGCTGCGGCCGTGAGCTTGCGCCCCACCGACTGGCGGCGGAACCAGGCGCCGAGGTTACGGGGCATGGGTATTCCGGACAATCTTCGCAAGGCCGAGCAGCCGGGAGCTGATGCGCACGCCCGCGCGCTCCGCCGCGTCGACGTTGATCGCGAAGCGCATCTTCCCGCTGTCCACGTACAGCTCGATGATGCCGCTGGACTCTGCAAAAGCCCGGGCGTCACTGACGGTCAGCACAGGGCGAGCCCGGATCCGGCCGAGCGCCTCGGTCGAGCGCCGGATCTCGGCATCGGAGATGAAGAGCACCTGGCAGCGCTCCCACGCGGCACTGTCCTGCGGCTGCGACACACCGAGCGGATGGCCGTTAATCCGCTCACCCCTGACCGTCGCGGCCACGGCATCGGCCATGACCGCATCGGCCACGACGCACATGGCAATGGAAGCGCCGGGCGGCAGCGCCGGCCACTCCGTGAATTTGGCGAAGTTGTAGAGGAATGCGGCGGTCACCGAGACCTCCGACCTCGCCTGCGTCGCGCCGGCTGCCGCCATCCGGTCGTTCGGCAGGAGGCAGGCGGCGGCCAGGATGACCGATACGCCAACCCCGCGCCAGCGCGCGCGGCAGCCGGCGTTCATTGGAACGTCCATCGCAGGCGCACGCCGACGCTACGCGGTACCTGCGTCGCGACCAGAAGCGTGCCC
>JANLHE010000035.1 GCA_024653875.1 Acidobacteriota bacterium | reverse complement strand
AAGTACGAGCGCATCGTTCTTGACACACCAACACCCGCAAACGCGCGCAAGTGGCTGCAGGCGCTGACCGAGGAGCCGCACGTGGCCGGCACGCCACAGGAGAAGAAGGCCGCCGACTACGTCAGCGACCGCCTGAAGGAGTTCGGGCTCCAGGTGGAGATGGTCAAGTACGACGTCTTCCTCAACCATCCCAGGAGCGTCTGGCTGATGATGACCGAGCCGTCGCGACAGGAGCTGGCGCTGGTTGAGGACGCGTATCCGCAAGACAAGGACTCCACCTCGCGCGGCCAGTTCCCGGCGTTCCATGGGTACGGCGCTTCTGGCGACGCCAGCGGGCAGATCATTTACGTCAACTACGGCGCGCCTGCCGACCACGAACGACTCAAGGCGATGGGCCAGTCGGTGGAAGGCAAGGTCGTCCTGGTTCGCTACGGTGGTCCGTTTCGCGGCCTGAAGGTGAAGGAGGCCGAGGAGCGCGGTGCGGTCGGCGTGCTCATTTACTCCGATCCCGCGGATGACGGCTACATGCGCGGCGATGTGTACCCGAATGGGCCGATGCGTCCGCCCTCGGCGATTCAGCGCGGCTCGGTGCAGTACTTGTCCATCCAGCCCGGCGATCCGTCCACGCCCGGCGGAATCCCCTCCACCGACGGCGCCAAGCGCATCACGCGCGATCAGATGAAGAACGTGCCGACGATTCCGTCGCTGCCGATCGCGTACCGCGAGGCGGAGAAGCTGCTGCGGAATCTCGGTGGCGCGCGCGTCCCGAACGAGTGGCAGGGTGGATTGCCCTTCGCGTATCACGTGGGTCCCGGTGGTACGGCCGTCGAGATGCAGGTGGTGATGGACGAGGGGCTGAAGCCCATCTACAACGTCATCGCGACCATTCCTGGTTCCACCGATCAGGTGCTGGTGGTGGGCAATCACCGCGATGCGTGGACGCCTGGCGCCGTCGACCCGAACTCGGGGACGTCCGCGATGCTTGAGGTGGCGCGCTCGCTCGGCGCCGCTGTGAAGGCGGGATGGAAGCCCAAGCGCACGATCATCCTCGCGTCATGGGACGCGGAAGAGTACGGCCTGGTTGGATCCACCGAGTGGGTGGAAGCCAACGCCGCGATGTTGTCGCAAAAGGCAGTGGCATACCTCAACATCGACGTCGCGGTTACGGGACCGGACTTCGGCGCGTCAGGCGTGCCGTCGCTGCGCGATGTGATGCGCGAAGTGGCGCGGTTGGTTCCCGAGCCGCGGCAGGGTGGCAGCGTTGGGGCTTTGTGGGAGAGCCGCGCCAAAGCCGCGTGGGCGCAGAGCGAGCCGGTCACGCTCGGCAAGCCTGACAGTGAGTTCGATCAGCAGTTGGGCCGTCTGGGCTCCGGTTCGGACTACACCGCGTTTCTCGACTTCCTCGGTGTGCCCGCGGTCGACATGGGCTTCTCCGGTGGATACGGCGTCTATCACTCGGTCTACGACAACTTCCGGTGGATGTCGCTCTACGGCGACCCGGAATTCCTCTATCACCAGGCGGCCGCGCGCGTGCTCGGACTGCTGACGATGAGGATCGCGTCGGCGGATGTGGCGCCGTTGCGCTTCTCCGGCTACGCGCGCGCGCTCCACGAGGATCTTGATGCGATTCGCACGGACGTCACCAGGAGGGCACGCACGGCTTCCGGCACGCCGTTCCTTCCCGACTTTAGCCCCATCGTGACCGCCCTGAGTGATCTTGAAGCTGCAGGCGTGGCCGCGGATGCGGCGGCCGACCGTGTCATCGCGTCTGGAGATGCTGGTGCGGCCGCGCGGATGAGTGACACGCTCAGCCAGGTGGAGCGCGCATTCCTCAACCCCCAGGGATTGCCTGGCCGTCCGTGGTTCAAACATCAACTGATCGGACCTGGGCTCACCACCGGCTATGCGCCGTGGCCGTACCCCGCCCTGCGCGAGGCCGTTGAGAAGAAGGACACGGCGATGTTCGCCGCTGAACTCAAGAAGGTGGTGGCGGCGATTCAAGCGGGCACGGCGAAGCTACGACAGGCACATGGAGGCCCCGGGCTTTAGCCCGGGGCGTGCGGCACGGGCTAAAGCCCGTGCCCTCCATCTACTCCTCCATCTCCTCCATCTCCTCCATCTCCTCCATCTCCTCCATCTCCTCCGTCTCCTCCGGCTCCCGCGATCATGGCCGCATGTACCGCGTCCACCACTCGAGCTCGCTGAGCATCCGATGGATGTTGTTCCAGTGCCCGCTGATGCCATGCGGCTGGCCGGCGTACTGAATCATCCTGGCCGGCACCCCGCGACGCTTCAGCGCGAAGTACATCTGCTCGCCCTCTTCGTACGGCACGCGCTGGTCGACCTCGCCGTGGACGAACAGGGTCGGGGTCTTGACGCGATCGGCGTAGGTCAGCGGTGATTGGCGAATCATGCGGTCGCGCGCGGCCGCATCCCACGGCGTGCCGAAAAACTCCGTCTCTTTGGTCCGATAGATGTCGGCCGTGCCGTAATCGCTGATCCAGTTGGTGATGCCAGCACCGGTGATGGCGGCGGCAAAACGATCGGGATACTGCGTGATCAGCCAGTTCGTCATGAACCCGCCGTAGGAATGCCCTGTGTGGCCGACCTTGCGCGGATCGATCGGATACCGCTGCAGCACGAAGTCGATGCCGGCGATGACATCTTCGCCATCCTTGTCACCCCAGGCGCCCCAGGTGGCCCACTTGAACGCCTCGCCGTAGTTGGTGGAACTGCGGAAGTTCGTGTCCAGCACGAAGTACCCCTGTGCCGCGAAGAACTGCTTCTTGAAGTCGAAGCTGTAGCCCGCGGCCGCATGCGGGCCGCCGTGGCTGAAGACAATAAGTGGTGCACGCGCGCCTGAGGCCGGCATCCGATCCGGCGCTGGAAACGTGAGCCAGCCTTCGATCCTCGTGCCGTCCTTGCTGGCCCACCCAAGGCGTTCGGTCTTGCCGAACACCACGTGATCGACAAACGGTGCCGTGACGTGCGTCAGTTGGCGCTCGCCAGAGCCGTCGATGTTGGCGACCAACACTTCCGCTGGAGAATCGTGCGTCGCCGACGTGTACGCCATCGTCTTCATCGCGGTGTCGTAGCTGAAGCCGGCCAGGCGGCGAGGTCCTTTGGTGACTTGTGTCACTTCGCCACCGGGGACCGACACCCTGAACAGGTGGGTCTCGCCGCCGATGCCAGCCGTGAAGTAAAGGAACCGGCTGTCTGGGGAGAACCGCGCATCTCCCGGTTCAAGGTCCCACTTCGCGGTCAGGTTGATTTCGCTGGCGGCACCATCCGGTGACGATACGGCGCGAACGAAGAGATCGCGAGGCCCACCATGGTTGAGCTTCTGCTGAATGATCATGTCGGTGCCGAACGTGCGGGCGTACGCCAGGTACGCCCCATCGGGTGAGAATTCAAGATCGCTGTAGACGTAGCCGTCATTGGTCACGCGCGCCGTCTTCCCGTCGGTCGTCGCGAGGAAAATGTCGGGGCTTTCGTACCTCAGTTCGTCGCGCCAATCTGGATCTGCGACAAACGCAATCACCCGTCCATCCCGATGCCACACCATGTTGGCCGGCCGCACATCGTCAGTGGCGATCGCCCGGGCCTCGCCGCCGGCGACGGGCTGCAGGACCAACTGCTGGCCTGGCCTGGCGCGCAGATTGGGCGCCGGGAACGGTTGTCCGTCCCGCTGGAAGTCCTTCCAGTCGAACGTGGCGCCTTTGAAGCGTTCCATGTGGCGCTTCTCGAAGTCGGTGAGCGTCGCGGCTGGTGGCGCGGGTCTGGGAATATCCCTGGTGGTGAGCGTCCACTGGCCGTCCGGGCTGGCGATGCTCACCGCCGCCTGGCCGGCGCCGCCCGCGCGGCCGCCTCGTCCACCACCCGCCGGAGTCTCGACCATTGTGGGTGGCGCCGTGCCGTCGGCCGGCACCGTGTACGTCTCGGTCCGGGTGGCGTTACCTTCTTCAACCCGGGTCGATACCGTGAATGTGACCGTCTTGCCGTCGGCAGACAGGCGCACGCCGCCGACAGTGGGCACCCGGTAGTAATCCTCAATGGTCAGCGGCCGACGTGCGGCGCCCTGTGCAAGGAGCGATGTCACGGCCCCTGCGCCAAACACAACCCAAACGAACAACGTGCGCCACATCCGGCTCATCGCGATCCTCCTGTGCTGAAGAGCGCTGATTATAGGGCCATACAGACTGCGCGGTATGCTGTGCAAACTCCGTGTCCTCCGCCGTCACCCAGCCTCCACTTTCGTCGCCTGAGCGACGCCGCGCCTACCTCGCGATCTTCACCGGCGTCGCGATTTCCACCACGGGCTTCCTGGCGTCGAACACGGTCAACGGCCTGGTCGCTGAAGACCTGACAGGCAGTACCTCGTGGAGCGGTCTACCCGCGGCAGCCACCGTTCTCGGGACTGCAGTGGGTGCGACGGCGCTGGCGACAGTCGTGCGGCGGTGGGGACCGCGGGCCGGCCTCACTTTGGGCTATGTGCTGGCGACCCTGGCGATTGGCGTGGCGGGTTACGCGATCCTCCTGCGCTCGTTCGTGCTCTTCGTGGCGGCGTTGTTCGTGTTCGGTGTCGGTTTCGGATCCAATCGCCTCGCGCG
>JANLHE010000033.1 GCA_024653875.1 Acidobacteriota bacterium | reverse complement strand
CGCGCGTGCGCCGGCTGATCACGTTGTTCGTGACGCGGCGCGTGCTCAGGGGCGGCCCCATGTTCGGGGTGTTCGACGCGGATCATCTGGTGGGCGCGGCCGTCCTCACGCTGCCAGGGGAACCGGAACTGTCCGGGGATCAGGCGGCGCTCGCCACCGAACTGGCGGAGCACGCGTGGCGCGACCTCGGTGACGCCGCGCGCGCGCGGTATCACACGTATGCGGACGCCGTCCTCCCGTTCTTCGCGGACGTGGGGCCGCACCATCACCTGAACATGATTGGCGTGCGCCGCTCCCACGCGGGCCGGGGCCTGGCCCGGCCGCTGCTCGACGCGGTGGCGCGGCTGGCGGCCGCCGACGCGGCGTCGGCCGGCGTCTCGCTGACGACCGAGCGGCCGCGCAACGTGGCCCTCTACGAACACGTCGGCTATCGCGTCGTCGCGCACCGCGAGGTGACGCCGGGTTTCGAGAGCTGGGGCCTGTTTACCGCACCACGGCGTCGGTGAGCACCTGGCCGTCGACCCGGGCCATGGTGATGCCCACCAGATGGGCCAGGGTCGGCGCGATGTCCGCGGGTGTCGCCGGCACCAGGTACCGGCCGGGCCTGATCCCGGCGCCCGCGAAGATGACCGGCACGCGCTGGTCGTAGCCGTAGGGCGTGCCGTGGGTGGTGCCGCTGGCGGCGCGCACCATGAAATGCGGCGCGGGAACCACGAGCATGTCGCCGCTGCGATCGGGCACGTAGCTCAGGCGCGCGGCGCGCAGAATCGGATCATCGGTGGGCGTCGACGCGGCCAGCTCGTCGGCCCACAGCACACGCGCGGGCCCCTCGACGCCGGTGATCGCCCGCGTGACGGCCTCGCGCGCGCCGGCCGTGGCCAGCACGCGCGACAGCGTGCCCGGCGTGAGATACACCTGCGCGTCCGAGATGGTGGTCACGTGCGGACCCGCGCCGAGAAACGACTGGAGCGTGGTCTCGATGGCGCCGCGCACGAGCGTCGTCGTGTAGCGACCCGCGCGCCCGCCGGCCGCCGTCGCCTGCTCCGGCACCAGCGCCACGCCGTGGTCGGCCGACAGCGCGACGACGTAGCGGTCGCGCCCCACGACCTGGTCGAGCGTGTCCAGCAATTCGCCCAGCGTGGCATCGAGGCGCGCCAGCGTGTCCTGCACTTCATGGCTGTGCGGACCAAACGCGTGGCCCACCAGATCCGTTGCGCTGAAGCTGACGGCCAGGACATCGGTGCCGGGCGCCTGGCCCATCGTGAGCGCGCGCACCAGGTGTTGCGCGAACTGGCCGAGATATTGATCGCTCATGGGGGACCGTTCCCAGAGGTTGGCGAACTCCAGGTCGGGAGCGCCGGTCTTGCTCTCGAAGCGATGCGGGAAGGTGTTGCGGGCGGGCTCGCCCGGGGCGACATCGCTGAACAGGTAGTCCGTCTCGGGGAGCAGGCGCGTCCACGCCTGTCCGTACGCCGCCGCGACGGGATGCGCCGCCGCGTACTG
>JANLHE010000032.1 GCA_024653875.1 Acidobacteriota bacterium | reverse complement strand
CGGTCGATCACGGGCCGCTCACGCCACACGTCGAGCGCGCATTCGCGTACGCCAGGAACGCGGCGCTCACCACGCGCGCGCCGTCGGCCGCGGCCGACGCAGGGATCGATGCGCGGTGCGCGGACGCGCTGGCCGCCGTCCCGCCGGCCTGGCGGGACGAGGCCGCGCGGGCGCTGTCGGCCCCGCGCGCGCCCGCGATGACGGACCAGGCGCGGCGCCGATTCCTGGCCGCGCACGTCTTCGCGAACTGGACGGCGTATCTGGGAGAGGGCCTGCGCGCGTGGTATCGCGCCGTGGACACGGCCGCGAGCGTGCTGGCGACGACCGGCGACCCCGGCCGGACCGATTTGATTCTGCGCCATCTGGCGATTCCAGCGCGCTGATCGCACGCTGGAATCTGGCGGAGCACGGTCCCGTCCCGGGCTGAAGCCCGGGACCTCCGAGGAGTGCCGCCCGTCCCGGGCTGAAGCGCGGGACCTCCGAACGACTCTGCCTATTCTCCGGTCATGAACGGGTACTTGTAGTCGGTCGGCGGCACGAACGTCTCCTTGATCGTGCGCGTGCTGACCCACCGCGTGAGGTTGGACTTCGAGCCCGCCTTGTCGTTGGTGCCCGAGGCGCGCGCGCCGCCAAACGGCTGCTGCCCCACCACCGCGCCGGTCGGCTTGTCGTTGATGTAGAAATTGCCCGCGGCATTGCGCAGGGCGCTGGTCGCCTCGCGCACCGCCGTGCGCTCGGTGGCAAACACCGCGCCGGTCAGCGCGTACGGCGACGTCTTGTCGAGCACGTCCAGCGTCTCCAGCCACTTGGCATCGGGATAGGCGTATGCCGTCACGACCGGGCCAAAGATTTCCTCGCACATCAGGCGGTACGCCGGATCCTTCGTCTCCACAAGGGTCGGCTCCACGTAGAACCCTTCGCTCGCATCGCACCCGCCACCCTGCAGGATCGTCGCCGTCTTCTTGCCCTCATCAAGGTAGCTGCTGATGCGATCGAACGCCTTGCGATCGATGACCGCGCTCAGGAAGTTGCGGAAGTCGCGCGGATCGCCCATCTTGAGTTCGCGCATCATCGCAATCGTCCGGTCGCGCACTTCGCCCCACAGCGATTGCGGCACGTAGACGCGGCTGGCCGCCGAGCACTTCTGCCCGGAGTACTCAAAGCCGCCACGCACGATGGCCACGGCCACGGCCGCCGGGTCCGCCGACGGATGCGCGATGATAAAGTCCTTGCCTCCGGTCTCGCCCACGAGGCGCGGATAGGTCTTGTACCGCGAGATGTTCTCGCCCACCGTCTTCCACATGCTCTGGAAGACCTCGGTGCTGCCCGTGAAGTGAATCCCGGCCAGGTCCGGCGAGGCCAGCACGGCGTTGGTGATCGGCCCGGCGCTGCCCGGCACGAAGTTGATCACGCCCGGCGGCATGCCGGCCGCCTCGAAGATCTTCATGATGTAGTACGCGCTCAGCATCGCCGACGACGCGGGCTTCCAGACAACGGTATTGCCCATCAGCGCGGGCGCGCTCGACAGGTTGCCGCCGATGGCCGTGAAGTTGAACGGCGACACGGCGTAGACGAATCCTTCCAGCGCGCGATACTCCAGCTGGTTCCATACGCCGGCGCCGTTGGCCGGCTGGTCGCTGAAGATCTCCTGCGCGTACTGCGCGTTGAACCGCCAGAAGTCGATCAGTTCGCACGCGGCGTCAATCTCCGACTGGTACGCCGTCTTCGCCTGCCCCAGCATCGTCGCCGCGTTGAGCGTGGATTTCCAGGTGGTCGCCAGCAATTCGGCCGCCTTGAGAATCACCGCGGCGCGGTCCTCCCAGGGCCAGTTCGCCCATTCCCTGCGAGCCGTCAGCGCGGCGGCGATGGCCTGCTGCACATGCTCAGGTGACGCCATGTGGTATTCGGCCAGCACGTGGCCGTGCTGAAACGGCATCACGGACTGCGCCGTCTTGCCGGTGCGGATTTCCTTGCCACCGATAATGAGCGGTATCTCCACGCGCTCGGTGGTCATCGAGGCGAGGCGGGCCTTGAGCTCCGCCCGCTCCGGCGAACCGGGCGCGTAGGACTTGATGGGTTCGTTGACGGCCGCAGGTACGCGGCGGAGAGCACTGAGGGAGGCGATCGATGACATGCGCCAATTCTACCCGACGCGGATACAATAGCGGTGTCTACGATGGAAATTGACACTTCACTCGACGGCGCGATCGCCATCATCCGGCTGACGGGTCGGCTGACCGTCAGCGACAAACCCGGCGGTCTCAAGCAGGCCGCGACGAGCGCCATTGCCGGCGGCGCGCGCGTCGTGCTCCTGGACCTGTCCCGCGTGCCCTACATCGACAGCACCCGGCTGGGCGAGTTGATCGCGGCCCACATCAGCGTCGCCAGGCAGGGCGGCCGGCTGGCGCTTGTCGGCACCACCGCCCGGATCGCCGAACTGCTCACGCTGGCGGGCCTGGAAGGCATCTTCGAGACGCACGCGTCCGTTGATGCCGCCCGCGCCGCGCTCGGCGCCTGATGATCAGGCGCCAGGCGCCGGGGCGGCCGCCCGCGCGCCCAGTTCGCGATCCAGATCCAGCAGCGAGGACGGGTCGTCCTTCACCATGCGCAGTTTCGCCACGATCTCGCGGATGGTCTTCTCTTCTTCGACCTGCTCGGTGATGAACCACTGCAGTTCGGCCATCGCCGCGAACACCTTCTCCCGGAACGCCAGTTCGTAGAGCGCGTCGATCTGCCCGCTGACCGCCTGCTCCTGTTTCTGGGCCGACTCGAACACGTCACACAGCGACGCGAAGTCGCCGCGCGGACGCTCGATGCCCGCCACCGACGCCTGGTAATTGCGCGCCAGCACGAAGTTGAACAACTTCATCGCGTGCGTGTATTCCTCCTGGCTCTGCAGGCGCAGCCAGTGGCCGGCCCCCGTGAACTGATGGTGCTCGCACCAGGCGGCCATCGCCAGGTAGGAAAACGACGCGGAGAACTCGTTGCTGATCTGGCCATTGACGGCCTCGAGGACGGTGGGGGTCATGGACCTATTGTCGCACTTCGCTCCCGCGTGGCCTATCATTGCGGCCATGGTGGTCTCCTCACGCTTGCGCACCCGTCGCCTCCTTGCCCCCGTGGTCCTGGCCCTGGTGGCCGCCGCGGCGATTTCCGTGACCCTGGCCCAGTCCGGCCCGGCCACGCCGGCCGATCGCTGGCGGCAGGCCCTCAACGACTGGGATGCCGGCGATTACCACCTGGCCCTGCCGCACCTGCTGGCGATCATGCAGTCGCCCGCCGCCGCCGAGTACCTGGAGCGGGTGGCCTTGCTCACCGGCGAGTACTACCCGTCACTCACGCTTTCGGCCGACGGGCGCGCGCCGCGCCTCTCCGCCGACGGGCGCCTGGCGCTCTTCGAAGTCGGTTCCGCCGCCGGCCCGACGACCCGGATCGTGCGCGTCACGCCACAGGCCGAGGTGGTCGCGCAAGTGCGCGGCGCCGGCGTGGCGGTCAATGCGACGGGCACCCACGCCGCGTGGATTCGCCCACCCCAGACCGCCGAGTGGACGGACGCGCAGCAACTGCTGGCCGCGCCGGGCCCGAACTCGCCTGAGCGCCAGATCGCCGCCACCGTGGCGGCATGGCTGACGGCGACGCAAGGGGAACTGGTGGTCAGGGACCTCGCCGCCGGCACCGACCGGGTGGTGCCCACGCCCGGCCTGGCCAAGACCTCGCCGGCATTCGCGGCCGACAATCAATCGGTGGTGTTTGTCGGCTCGGAGATCGCCGACCTGAGCCGATCCGACATCTACCTGGCCGGCGGCGCCGCGCCGGAACGGCTCACATCCGCACCCGGTTTCAAGACGGTCACCACGGTGGCCCCGAACGGCACGGCGCTGCTCTATTCAACAACCGGAGCCCCCACATTCCGCCAGCCACCCGCGGCAACCGCCGCGGCACCTGCGGCCGCGCCAGGCGTGGCCGGCGGACGCGCCGGAGGCCGTGGCGGCCGTGCGGGAGGCGCCGGACGCGCCGGTGGGCCGGGCGGCGGCGCCGGGTCCTTCGCGGTCCTGAACCTCGCCACGAGGGGCACCCGCATCGTCAGCGGCTCGGGTGCGACGATGTCCGCCGATGGCAGCACGATCGCGTGGATCAACCGCACCGCCGACGCTTACACGCTGAACGTCTCGCCCGCGCTTGGCGACACGGTGACCGTCGTGCGGACCGGCCGCGAGCGCCTGGACGCGCCGTCGCTGTCTCCCGACGGCAGACGCGTGGCCTATCAGTTGATGCAGTTCACCGACTGGGAGCTGTACATCACCGAGGGCGCCACCCACACCCGCGTGACCCGCGACATCCAGCACGACATCCTGCCGCGGTTTCTCACCAACACCACGCTCCTCGGCATGATGGGCGAACCGCGGCATCGCCGGTCGCAGGTCTATGACCTGACCACGGGCGCGCGCCGCCGGCTGTTTCACAACAACACGATTCGCACCGTCGTGCCGGAGTACACCTGGCTGCCGTCCGCCGACGGCTCGCGCGTGCTCATCGTGGCCGACCGGGACGGCGACACGGTCTCGCCCGAGCGCGGCATCTACGTCGCCGACCTGACCCGCACCGTCACCGCGGACGAGGTCATCGCGCGCCTCACCGCGAACCTCGCGCACGAAACCGAGCTGCGCGATCGCACCACGCGCCTCTTCGCGCCCATCGCCGGCGCCGTCCGGGCCGTGGTGAACGCCGGCTCCGTCACGCGCGTGTACGAACACGCCAAGGCCCTGTACGGCTTCGACTCCAAGCACGTCACGCAGCCGGGCAACGGCAAGGCCATCGCCTATCTGGCGAACGCCTACGCGTCGTTCGGGTACACGCCGGACACGCAGTGGTTCAATCAGGCCAACGCCCTCGGCGGGAGAACGGCCAACGTGGTCGCCACGCTGCGCGGCACGGTCGATCCGAACCTGATTTACGTGGTGAGCAGCCACTTTGACTCGGTGGCCATCGGGCCGGGCGCCGACGATGACACGTCAGGGACCACGGCGTTGCTCGAAGCCGCGCGACTGCTGGCGCAGACGCCGCAGCCTGCGACGATCGTCTTCGCCTCGTTCACCGGTGAAGAGGCGGGCCTGCTGGGCAGCCGTGAGTTCGTGCGGCGGGCGGCGGCCGAACAATGGAACGTCGTCGGCGCCCTCAACAACGACATGATCGGCTGGGCCGGCGAAGGCCCGCAGCTCAACAACACGATTCGCTACTCGAACCCCGGCATCCGCGACATCCAGCACGGTGCCGCGATCCAGTTCACGGATCTCGTGCTCTACGACACGAAGTACTACCGGGGCACGGATGCCGCGGCCTTCTACGAGGCGTGGGGCGACATCGTCGGCGGCATCGGGTCGTATCCGATTCTCGCGAACCCCAATTACCACCAGGCGACCGATTACCTCGACACGATCAGTCAGGCGCAGGTCACCGAGACGGCCAAGGTCACGGCGGCCACGCTGATGTACCTGGCGTCGAGCCCGTCGCGCCTCAAGGACGTGACGATCGCCACGGCTGGCAGCGGCACCACGGTGACCTGGACCCCGTCGCCCGAGACCGGGGTGCGGCAGTACATCGTGGCGTACGGTCCCGAAAGCGATCCGCTGCGCACGCGGGTGACCGTCACCGAACCGCGCGCCGTGCTGCCGTCGCTGCCGGCAGGCACGCAGGTGGCGGTGAAGGCGGTGAACACCAAGGGACTTGAGGGATGGGACTGGGCCCGCGGGCGCGTCGAGTCCAGGTAGACAGGGACTTCCATGCCACACTCGCCAGGCCCTGACGGCGTTCGCGTCTGTCCGCGGTGCGGCTTCTCGCACCTGCGGCCCTCGCAGGCCCACACGTGGCTGGAGCAGGCGCAGGCGTGGTGGACGGGCACGCGCTGGTTCCGCTGTCTGACATGCAGCTGGCGGGGACGGATTCGTGACCTGTGGAGCCCGGACACGGCGTTTCCCGATTTGCCACCGCTGCGGCTCGGCCGGGAGCTGGACATCGAGATCCTGCAGCAGCGTGACGAGACGGCACTGGTGGATCTGGTGCTCTCGCACAAGGACACGATCAAGCGCACGATCAAGCTCTGGCTCGACGACAGCCGTCCCTCGCCGCCGGACTGGCTGCGTGTCACCACGGTCGCCAGCGCCCAGCGTCTGCTCGAGGCGCAACTCGTGCATGAGATCTCGCTGGACTACGACCTCGGCTGGTGCGCCGACTGCATCCACCGGGGTGAACACCTGAGACACACCGGACACCGTCACTGCCCCCACACGCCGACAGGGTACGATCTGGTGACCTGGATGGCCGAGACCGGCTACTGGCCCAAGCTCCCGCCGAACGTCCACAGCGGCAACCTCGACGGCGGCGCCCGCATGCTGGGCGTCATCGCGCGCCACTGGCACGGCGATACGCTGATCACGCCGCGCGCGGAGGCCGCCCGCTCCGAACGCCCCGCGGCGGCGGTACCGGACAGCAACGCGCCGAAGGGCGCCGCCCACGCGTCGATGGCCACCTTGACCATGTGCCCGCAGTGCCACGGCCCGTATCTGCAGCGGTCGCACCGGCACTCCAACATGGAACGCCTTCGCACGCGGATCACCCGGCGGTATCCCGTGCGGTGCGCCGCGTGCGGGTGGACGCGATGGGTGGCCGCGCCGATTCTCGTGCGATTCAGTTCGGGCACCGAGACGCCGTCGGACCTGATCGACTCACAGCGGTTTGAACACATCGAGCCCGGTGAGGGGCACGATGACGGCCAGGACCCCGCGAAATGAGTCACAATGGTTGTCAGCCATGGCCTTTGACGAACAGCCGCTGGCGCGGCCCCCTTCTCCGCCGGCCTCCGGGCCGGCGCCCGGCAACGGCACCCCGACCCGCTGGGTCGCGCTGACCGCGCTCGGCGTGGCGGCGGTGGCCGGACTCGCGTACTGGTGGATGACCCGGGCGCAGCTCGACCCGCTGAACCCGGCGCCCACCGTGGCCACCGAGGGCGCGGTGACGACCCACCGCCCGCAACGGCAACCCTGGGAATTGCCCGGACTGGATGGATCCGACAGCCTCTTCCGCGAGGCGGTGGCGGCCTTGTCCGCGCACCCGCTGCTGGCGCGCCTGCTCGCGACCGACGGTCTTGTGCGTGGCGCCGTGCTGGCCGTGGAGCAGATCGGCGAGGGCCGCACGCCCGCATTGCCGCTTCGCCCGTTGCGACCGGCCTCGCGGCTGGCGATCGTCGGCACCGAGAGCGGGGCCATCGACACGCGCACGTACGCGCGATGGGACGCCGCGACCCGCGCGCTGGTGTCGATCGCGCCGGCCGACGCCGCGCAGCTGTACGTGAACGTGAAGCCGCTGTTCGACGCGGCGTACGCGGACCTGGGGCACCCCGGCGGCGACTTCGATGAGTCCATCTCGCGCGCGATCGCCGTCGTGCTGGCCACGCCGGAACCGGCGGCCACGCCCGAACTGCTGCGCCGGCCCGGCTATTTTGAACACACCGACGCCACCCTGCGTGGCCTGCGGCCGGTGCAGAAACAGTTGCTGCTCACCGGCCCGGACAACCAGCGCCTGCTGGTGAATTGGCTCCGCCAGTTGGCAGCCGCTCTCGATCTCCCGCCGCGCTAAGGGCCTCTGATGCGCAAGTGCCCGGCGTGCGGCTCATCGCGAATCTACCCTTCTCGCCTGCGGTCCCCGGTCGAGCGGATGCGCCGTGTGTTCAGTGAAAAGCAGCCGTATCGCTGCCACGCGTGCAACCACCGCGCCTGGTATCAGATCTATCTGCCGCTGACCGAAGGCCCGGACGCCGAGCCCGAAGATCTTCGTACCGGCCTGTCGTCAAAACCCATCACACCCGACGATCTCGACCGGCTGGACAAGGGGTAGCGCGGGGCAAGCGCCGCCAGCACGCGGAGCACACGCGAATAGCTGCGCACGCCATCGGCGACGCGATTCGATTTCAAGTACCCGTCGTACACCGCGAACGCGGTCTCACGTACCGCCGGCTGCTGGCGCGTCAGGCGCGCGGACAACGCGTCGAGGTCCCGCACGACACCGGGATCCAGACGAGCCCGCAGGTCGCGCCAGACCGGCCGCGGTAACGCCGCCGAGGTTTCGATCACCACGAAGACGTGCGCGCTGTACGCCAGATCCGCGCCGCCCAACGTGCACGCCAGCCACGCGACCGCTGAGGCATCCGCTTCATCCGCCACGCCCGCCAGGTGCGCCCACTCGTGCGCCAGGACCATCGGCCGCTCGAACGGCAGCAACTCCGCGTGCACAATCGACTCGAGCGCCAGGGGATTCACCATGCCGGTGACACCGGCCGCCGTGAAGAACGGCGTGAGGATCCGCGACACCTTCGGGCGCCCGATCACCGCCATCGCGGGGTACCCCAGTTGCCGCAACGCCTCTTGAAACGGCCCGGCCAACCGGGTGGCCAGCGCGGCGAAGGCCTCGCGCGACTCCCCCTCGAACGCCGGGGGCACAGGATCGGCCGGACGGGTGTCCCGCGATCCAACCACCGCGCGCTCGGCCAGGGCCTGGATCTCGTCGGGAGAGACCACGGCCCGGTCCTCGCCCCGCAGCACGCGCTCGAGCGGCACGCGCCGGTAGTTCAGCCCCCACACGACAAGGAACGCGCAGGCGACAAGCGCCGACGTGCGCAGCACGCGCCGCAGCAATTCCCAGATCGCGGATCCGGCTCCCCGCTCCCGCATCGCCGCAACGGCGCGCACCAGACGCCACGCCACATACGCCGCCGCGGCGAGCAGCAGCCCGTCCATGACCGCCCACGGCGCGCGATTGCTCGCCGCGGTCATGACCCGCTGGATGTACGGGTACATCCCGCGTGAATACGCGTACTCGATGAACCAGGCGGGCCACGGCGTCAGCAGAATGGCCCCCACCACCACCGGCCCCAGCCACCAGCCGCGGACCCGTACGCGACTCATGCGTCGTCCCTGGCCGCGCCGGTGATCAACCGCACCGCGCGCTGGTAGGTCATGTAGGAGACGGCCCACTGCGTGAGGACGGAAAAGCGATTACGGAATCCGATGAGCTGCACGATGTGGATGAACAGCCACGCGAGCCACGCCGGGTAGCCCTTGAGACGCATCCAGCCAAAATCTCCAATGGCGGAGTTGCGGCCGATGGTGGCCATGTTGCCGTAGAACCGGTAGCGAAACGGCGCGCGGGGCTGCCGTGCCAACGCGGCCAGGCTGCCCCTGGCGGCGTGGGCGCCCTGTTGCATCGCCACCTGCGCCACGCCGGGAAGCGTTCCCCCGTCCGCGGTGCGGAACAGCGCGAGGTCGCCAATGACCGAGACCTCGGGATGCCCGGGAATCGTCAGGTCGTCATTGACGATCACCCGGCCCGCGCGATCCAGGGGCACCCCCAGGGACGCGCCCAGCGACGATGCCGCCACGCCTGCGGCCCACAGGATCGTGCCCGCTTCAATGACGTCTCCGCCGACGTGCACGCGTCCGGCCTCGATGCGGGTGACCGGGCTGCCCGTCCAGACGGCCACGCCCAGTTGCTCCAGCGCGCGGCGGGCGAACGCCGGCAGCGGCTCCGGGTACGTCTGCAGCACGTCGGCCCCGCCTTCGACCAGGATGATGCGCGCGGTTTCCGGATCGATCGCGCGGAAGTCCTTCACCAGCGCATGCCGCGAAATCTCCGCGAGGGCGCCGGCCAGTTCCACCCCCGTCGGCCCGCCGCCGACCACCACGAACGTCAGCAGCCGCCGCTGGATCGCCGGATCGGATTCACGTTCAGCCAGCTCGAACGCGGTGAGCACGCGGCTTCGAATGGCCAGGGCGTCTTCCAGCGTCTTGAGGCCCGGGGCGTGCGCGTGCCAGTCGTCATGGCCGAAGTACGAGTGCGTGACGCCGGCGGCCACTATCAACGCGTCATACGGCACTTCGTGGGGCGCGTCTGCCACGCGCACCACGCGGCGCGCCGTGTCGATCCGTGTCACGTCCGCGAGCCAGACCTGCACGTTCCGCTGGCGTCTCAGGATCCAGCGAATCGGCGCGGCGATATCGCCCGGCGACAGCGCGGCGGCCGCCACCTGATACAGCAGCGGCTGAAAGACGTGGTGATTCCTGCGATCGAGAACGATGACGTCAACGTCGGCCCGGGCCAGGGCCTTGGCCGCGTGCAGGCCGCCGAAGCCACCACCGATGATGACCACTCGCGGGCGCGCCATCGCGGCTACCGCACCCAGACGGTGCCCAGGCCGGTGAGCATGAACACGACCGCGCTCACCACCCACGACAACAGGCAGACGATGATCGCGCGGAACGTGTCGTCGTAATCGAGCGCCTGGCGCACCGCCACGAACGTCGCGGCGATCACCCAGAGTGACACCACGAACGGCACGAACACCCCCGCGACCGGCACCACGACCAGCAGGCCGAACACGCTGGGGGTCTGCGCGAACCCGACGGTCCTCAACAGCTGCCCGATGTCGGCCTCGGTCTTCTTCCCAGGCAGAATCCGCGTGCCCACCAGCCACAGGACCACGGCGCCCACCACCCAGGCGAGCAGGGCCTGCAAGGTCCCCCACAGAATCATGGAGGTGCCGCCCACGCCGAAATACCAGGACACGCTTGTGGTCAGACTGGCGACGATCACGACGGCCGCGGCCTGGGTGGTCGCCGAGGCGTCGTGCTCGACATCTTCATAGATCGCAGAGTCAAGCCGGACCGCGCCAATCAGTCGCCGCTGGAAGCTGGCCATGGCTCCATCGTACACTGCAACCCATGGCCGAACCCGACGTGCGCCCACCCGCCTCCTGGGGGCGTTCAACCGTGCAGACCGCATGCCCGCTCGACTGCCCCGACGCCTGCAGCCTGGCGGTCACGATCGAGGGCGGCCGCATCCAGAAGATCGACGGCAGCCATGCGGCCCGCTCCACCGACGGGTTCATCTGCGGCAAGGTCCGGAAGTTCGACCAGCGCGTCTACTCCGCCGAACGGGTCCTGTACCCGCAGGTGCGCCGGGGGCCGAAGGGCCGTGGCGATTTCACGGTCGTGCCCTGGGCCGAGGCGCTTGATGTCATCGCGGAGAAGATGCTCCGG
>JANLHE010000031.1 GCA_024653875.1 Acidobacteriota bacterium | reverse complement strand
TTGGCACGTCTACGGCGAGATCCTTGATGGCAGGATTCTCGTTTTCAATCGCGAAGTCGACCGCCGCCTTCAGCTTGACCGGATCAAAACCGCCCGCGGCCGGCGCCACCCGCGCCCAGTCGTGGCGCGGAGGGAAGTAGGTCGCGGTCGATGGTGCCTGCGCCAGCAGCACACCAGCCGCCAGCGAGATACAGAGGCCGGCGCTGAAGAGTACGCGCGAAGATCGTGTTGTCATCGGAAGACTCCTATCTCGCCGTGAACCGCCTGTAGTCTGTCACCGAATCGACCTTCGACCACAGGCCCACGCGACCGGCGACCGGCGCCGGAAACGTGAACGTCAGCGCCTGCGTGTCATTGACCCACCCGCTCACCTGGGTGCCCTCGATATTGAGCCGCAGCGTGCGCCACTCCCCGAGCGGCACGGCCACCGGGATCCCACCATGGTGGAGGCGCTCCCGTTTGCCATCCACCACCCTCCACAACGCGGTATCACCATCCTTGGTGTTGTACCGGTAGGCGTAATGATTGCCGTCCTCAGTCAATCCGAACAAGAGGGACGCGAACTGATCCGAGGCGCCGCCCACCAGCCGGAAGTCCACCTGGAGCTCTCCGTCACCGAACGTCCCAATCTGGCGGACCACCCCGTACGGAAACTGGAGGCCCGCTTGCACGCGCGCCTCGAACGCGGCGGCTGACGCTGGAAACAACGCGGCCGCCTTCTCGGTCAGCCGCGACGGCGGCGTGCCGGTTTTCCAGTTCGTGCCGTCCACGCGCAGGATCCGCTCACCCGCGTCGTCCCTGACCGTCCAGTGCCCAGCCAGCACCACGAACATCAGCGGCTCGGCGCCGATGGGCTCGCCCGCGAGCCAGCCGGCCGGATCGGCGGCCGACACCGGTGGCGGAGGCACGACGTCGGCGGCCGGGGACGGGAGCGGAGGTTCTGGGTCGCAGCCGATGCCGAACACTCCGCCACAACCGGCGACGGAAATCGCGAGGACGGCAATTGAACCGATCGGACGCATGACGTACCTCTTTCTCAATTTGTACGGAGGTCCCGGGCTTCAGCCCGGGACTCGCGGCACGGGCTAAAGCCCGTGCCCTCCAGATGTACTTGTGCGGCGCTTCTGCCAGCTGAAGTAGACACGCACCAGGAGCAATACCACAAGGACCGCGGCGTAGGCGTAGGGGCGCGGCTCGGGGACCTTGGTCTTCCACACGAAGTGAATCGCGCCGGCGGCGCCGGCGAGGTAGGCCAGACGATGCAGCGTCTGCCACCGCCGGCCCAGTCGCCGGATCCAGCCCTGCGTGGACGTGAGGGCGAGCGGCAGCATCGCGAGGAACGCCACCATCCCGGAGAGGATGAACTTGCGCTTGACCACGTCGTCCACGATGGCAGCGAGCTGGCAGTCCGACCAGTACAGGCACGCCTGATCGAACAGGACGTAGAAAGCCAGATGGCTCAACGCGTAGAAGAACGCCCACAGGCCCAGCATGCGCCGCAAATGCTGGAGCCGGTTCCAGCCGGTGACACGCCGGATGGGGGTGACAGCCAGCGAACACAGGAGCATGACCAACGCGGACTCACCGCTGGTGCGCTGCAACGTCTCGACCGGATTGACGCCGAGATCGCCCCAGAACGCGTTGTACGCCAGATCGGCCCCCGGCCAGAGGCAGGCCAGGAAGACGAAGACCTTGAAGGCGCGCGCCACGCCCGCCGGCATCAGTAGAACTTCTTGAGGTCCATGCCGGCGTAGAGCTTCGCCACCTGATCCCCATACCCGTTAAACATCAGCGTCGGCTTGTTCTTGAGAAAACCGCCCAGCATCCGCTCACGCGTCTGGCTCCAGCGCGGGTGGTCGACCATCGGGTTCACATTGGAGTAGAAGCCGTACTCCGCGGCGTTCGCGATGTTCCAGGACGTCGGCGGCTCTTCTTCCACGAAGCTGATGCGGACGATGGACTTGATGCTCTTGAACCCGTACTTCCAGGGCACCACCAGGCGAATCGGCGCGCCGTTCTGGTTCGGCAGTTCCTTGCCATACAGGCCCGTGGCGAGCAGCGTCAGCGGGTGCATCGCCTCGTCCATGCGCAGGCCTTCCACATAGGGCCACTCCAGCGAGCTCGTCCGCTGCCCCGGCATCTCGCCCGGACGGTTCAGCGTGGTGAACGCCACGTAGGCCGCCTTGCCCTGCGGCTGCACACGTTTGATCAGATCCGCGAGCGGGAATCCCACCCAGGGAATCACCGCCGACCATGCCTCCACGCACCTGAAGCGATAGACACGCTCTTCAAGCTGATGCGGCTTGACCAGATCCTCGAGGGCATAGGTCGCGGGCTTTGCGACAAGACCGTCGACCTTGACGGTCCAGGGTTTGACGCGCAGCCGCCCCGCGTAGCGCGCGGGGTCGGACTTCTGGGTGCCGAACTCGTAAAAGTTGTTGTACTCGGTGAGCTGCTCCCACGTGCTCGGCGCCTCGGTCGTCGACAGCGGCGATTTCTTCACGTTGGGGATCGCGGCCTGCGCGTGCAGCACCTCACTCAGCAGCGAGGCGCCGGCGAAGGCGCCAAGGGTGCCCGCGGCGGCCGTCTGCAGAAACTCGCGGCGCGAGCGGTACACCGACTCCGGCGTGATTGCAGATGAACGGATATCCGACGCGCGCTTGATCAACATTCT
>JANLHE010000029.1 GCA_024653875.1 Acidobacteriota bacterium | reverse complement strand
ATGGCTTCCGGACGCCGTGGTATCCCGTGTTGCCCGTCGCGTTCGTGCTCGTGGCGGTCGTCGTGGTCTACAGCGTGGTGTCCACCGACCCGTGGCGATCGGCGGCCGGCGCCGGCCTGCTCCTGCTCGGCGTCCCGGTCTATTACCTGTTCCGACGGAACTCCGCCCATGCTCACTGAACCCCTTGCGCCCTACATGCTCTGGGCGAAGACCCGCGAGGCCGCCGAGATTGACCTCGCGGGCAGCAACCTCCTGTCCTGCACGCTCGCCGATCTGCCGGGAGCCGCCGACGCCCTGCAGTTGACGGCCCCCAACGACAACGGATATGCGCCGCTGGTCGAGTCCATTGCGGCCCACTGCGGCGTCGCGGCCGATCGCGTGGTCACGGCCACCGGCTGTTCAGGCGCCAACTTCCTGGCCATCGCGGCGCTGGTCGGCGCGGGCGACGAGGTCCTGGTGGAACAGCCCGGGTACGATCCGCTGGTCGGCGCCTGCACGCTGCTGGGCGCGCGGGTGAGGCGGATCGCCCGCCCGTTTTCGCAGCGGTTTCAATTCGATCTCGATGCGGTGCGCGCCGCGGTGACGCCCGCGACGCGCCTCATCATCGTGACGTCGCCGCACAACCCGTCCGGGGTCAGCCTGGATGCGGCCGTGCTGCGGGCCCTCGCGAGGATCGCCGAAGACGCGCGCGCGCACCTGCTGGTGGACGAGGTCTATCGCGATGCCGCGAATCTCGGGGCGGGCGACGCGGCGCCAACGGCGTCAGCCACCACGCTGGATGGCCCGGTGATCGTCACGAACAGCCTGACCAAGTCCTATGGCCTCAACGGCCTTCGGTGCGGGTGGGCCGTGGCCCCCGCGGCGGTGGCGGCCCGCATGCGGCGTGTGCGCGACCTGGTAGACGCCGTCGGCAGCGCACCCTCCGATCGCCTGTCGGCCCTTGCCTTCCAGCACCTGCCCCTGCTGGCCGCGCGCACCACCCGGCTTGTCACCGCGAACCTCGCGCTGGCGCGGACCTTTGCCGCCGCCCAGCCCGGCCTGCTCCTGGCGGAGCCGCCGCGCGCGACGGTGATCTTCCCGCAGGTGTCCGGCCTCTCGGATACCAGCGCGCTGGTGGCGGACATCGCCGCGCGGCACGGCGTGGCGGTGGCCCCCGGCCATTTTTTTGATGCACCCGCGCACATGCGCATCAGCCTGGCCGGCCAGACCGGCAAGTTGGCCGAAGGCCTGCGGCGCCTGGGCCGGGCGCTGCGTCCCATCCTGATCGGCGTGTGGCTGCTCGCCACCGGCGTCACCCCATTCGCACAGGCTGCGGCAACGACGGCCGCGCCGCCGGCCGTCGATCGGCGCCAGCTGCTCGCCGACCTGCGGACGTTGTCGGCCGACGACATGGAAGGCCGGCTCGTGGGATCGCCGGGCGGCGCCAGGGCGCGCGCCTATGTGATCGAACGCTTCAAGGCCTCGGGCCTTTTGCCCTTTGGCGGCAGCTACGAATCGCCGTTCACGTTCACGGCCGGCCGGGGCGCCGCCGCGGCCGAACGGCAGGGCGTGAACATCATCGGCCACCTCACGGGCACCCGTGAGCCGCAGCGCTACATCGTCATCACGGCGCACTACGATCACATCGGCGCGCGGAACGGCGTCACCTTCAATGGCGCGGACGACAATGCGTCCGGCACGGCGGCGCTGTTTGCCCTCGCGGCGTATTTTAAGGCGCACCCGCCGGCACACTCGCTGATCTTCGCGGCCCTCGACGCCGAGGAAAGCGGCTTGCGCGGCGCGCGCCAGTTCGTGGCGCGGCCGCCCGTGGACGCCGCATCGCTTGTGATCAACCTCAACATGGACATGATCGGCCGCGACGCTAATAACCTGCTCTACGTGGTCGGCACCCACGCGCAGTCCGCGCTGAAGCCGGTGATCGCGCGCGTGGCGGCCGCGGCGGCCGTGACGCTGACCATGGGCCACGACGACCCCGCGAAGAAGGACATCGAGGACTGGTCGACCTCGTCCGACCACGCGCCGTTCTGCCAGGCGAAGATCCCCTGCCTCTATTTCGGCGTGGAAGACTTCGAGAACCACCACAAGGCGACGGACAAGTACGAGACCATGACCCACGACTTCTACGTCCGGGTGGTGGAGACGATGATCCGGGTGACGCAGGCGTTCGACGCCGCACCGCCGTCGCGCTAGTGTGCCGGAAATAGCCGACAATAGGGTGTGGTCTTCGGCGTTGATGCACTGTGGCACGTCGTCGTCGCCGCCCTGGGCGGACTGGCGGTAGGCACCGAACGCCAGTGGAGCGGGCACGCCTCCGGCGCCAACGCGCGGTTTGCGGGACTGCGCACCTTCACGATGATGGGCCTCATCGCCGGCCTCAGCGGGTGGTGGTGGACGGTGGGGCTGGCCGGGCCGGCGGTGGTCCTGCTCACCGGCACGGTGGCCATCATCGGGTTGGCGTACGCCGCCGGGAGCCGCGCCGACGTGGACGCCACCACGGAGATTGCGGCAATTGTGGTGCTGGCCGCGGGCGTGATGGCGGGCGCCGGACAGACGACGCTGGCCTCGGGCATCATCGGCCTGACGGTGCTCCTGCTCGTTGAAAAATCCCAACTGCATCGCCTGGTCGGGCGCATCGGCGAGACCGAACTGCTGGCGGCGGCGCGATTTGCCGCGATGGCCACCATCGTGTTGCCGTTGCTGCCGGCGGAACTGGGCCCCTTCGGGCCGCTTGGCGTCATCCGGCCCCGGCAGCTGTGGGCCCTCGTGCTCTTCTTCTCGGGGCTGAGCTTTCTGGGCTTCCTCGCGCGCCGCGCGCTTGGCGAACACCGCGGCTTCGCGGTGGCAGGGGTCCTTGGCGGCCTGGTGTCCTCCACCTCCGTCACGCTGACCTTCTCGCGCCTCAGCCGGGGTAGCGAAGCGGAAGGCCGCGCGCTTGCATCCGGCGTGCTGGGAGCCAACGTGGTGTTGTTTCCGCGCGTCCTGCTGGCCAGCGCGGTGCTGGCGCCGTCACTGGCCGCCGCCCTCTGGCCGGCCTTCGTGGCGCCGGTGGTGATTGGCCTGGTGTTGGTTGTCAGAGGCCTGCAGTCCGATCACAGCACCACGCGCGCGTCCCGCCCCGGCAATCCGCTGGAGCTGCGCGCGGCGCTGCAGATGGCCGTCCTGTTCCAGTTCGTGCTGTTCGGCGTGGCGTTCGCCGAGTCCAGGTTCGGCACGGCCGGGCTCTATGGATCGGCGGCCGTGCTCGGGCTGTCGGACGTGGACGCGCTGACGATCTCGATGGCGCAGCGCGCGGCCGCTGACACGCCGGCCGCCATCGCGGCAGCGGCCCTGACCGTGGGCATCCTCACCAACACCCTCGTCAAGACCGCGATGGCCCTGGTGGTGGGCCGCGGGCCGTTCCGATGGATGGCCACCGCCGGCCTTGGATTGCTGGCGGTGGCCCTGTCGATCAGC
>JANLHE010000024.1 GCA_024653875.1 Acidobacteriota bacterium | reverse complement strand
AGCCTCGACTTCGACATTCTGCTGCTGGAGTACGCGCAGAACGATCGGATGTCCTGGGTCCTCTCGCGCAATGAGGACGGCACGTTCGCGCTGGATTTCCGCGTGAGGTACCGGTTCTGACGATGAGACGCCGCGCCCGGTCCATCGGCATGCTGGCGCTGCTGGCCGTCCTGTGCGCGGGTGTGCCCGCCTGGGCGCAGACGGCGGTCGCCGTGCCCGATCTGGCCGCGTGGCTCGGCCGCACGGTGGCCACCGTGCGGGTGGAGATCGAAGGGCGTGCCGTGGACGAGGCGGGCCTGGCCGCGCTCCTGGAGGTCCGGCCCGGCGCGCCGCTCCGGGAGGCGGACGTGCGCGAGAGCCTCCTGCACTTCAGCAACCTCGGCCGCTTTGACGCGGTGACGATGTCGGCCTTTGCCGACGGCGAGGGTGTCTCGGTGCTGTTCTCGCTGACGCCGCGGCATCCCATCGATCGCCTGGAGTTCCGCGGGACCCTCGGCCTCGATCACCGGGCGCTGGAGCGCGCCGTGCTTGAGCAGGCCGGAGGCCGGTTGTCCACGATCCGCCTGGACGCGGCGGTCGCGTCGGTGCGCCGGACGCTGGAAGACGAGGGCTTCTATCGCCCATCCGTGGTGCCCTCGGTGGAGCAGTCGCACGAGGCGCACCGGTCCACGCTGGTGTTTGCGGTGGACGCGGGGCCGCGCCAGCGCATTGGCCGCATCACCGTGATCGGAGATGCGCTGCTGGCCGCCGGCGAGGTGACCGACGCGCTTGGAATCACGGTGGGCGCGCCGTACCGGCGCCGCGCGATCGAAGATCGACTGCGCGGCGTGGCCGAGCGGCTGCGGGCCCGCCGCTACTACGAGGCCTCGGCCAGCCACTTCGCCACCGGCGAGGCCGAGACGGTGGAGGTGACCATCACCGTGGACGCCGGCCCGATCGTGGACATCGTCATCACCGGGGAGCCATTGCCGTCCGGCGGCGTGGAGCAGTGGATTCCCATCCGCCGGGAGAACTCGGCGGACCAGGATCTGCTGGAGGATGCGTCGTTCCGCATCAGCCGCGCGCTGCAGCGCGAGGGGTACTGGCGAGCGCGCGTGGACGTGCAGCGCGTGGAGGAAGCGGGTGGCCAGCGAATGGTCGTCAACGTGGACGTGCGCCGTGGCCGCCGGTACCGCTTGCGTGACGTGACGATTGCGGGGAACACGTTCTTTCCCGATGCCGATGTGCGGGCGATGCTCGCGCTCAAGTTCGGGGAGCCGTTTGATGACGCGGCGGTGACCGCCCGCGTGGTGGCGCTGCGCGATGCGTACGCGTTCGCGGGCTTCAGCGCCGGGATCGACATGATCCCGGAGGCGTTGCCCGCGGCCGCCCCGGATCAGGATGGGGACGTGATCGTGCACCTCACGATTACCGAAGGCCCGGCGCGGACGGTGGGCCGTGTGATCATTGCCGGCGCGACGCTGGTGCCGGAGGCCGACGTGCGCCGGGTCATTCGATCGCAGCCCGGCCAGCCGTTGCGGGACGTGCAGGTGCGCCAGGATCGCGATGCCGTCGAAGGGGTGTACCGCAACGCGGGCTTTCAGTCGGCCGCCGTCATTGCGGAGTTGAGCGACGGGCCTGCCTACACGGTGACGTTCACGATCGTCGAGGGGACCCAGACCCTTGTGGACCACCTGATCGTGGTGGGCAACACCCGCGTGGCCACCCAGACGATTCTGAACCGCGTCACGCTCAGGCCCGGGCAACCGCTGGGCCTGGCCGCGCGCGTGGAGAGCCAGCGGCGTCTCAACGAGCTGGCCATCTTCCGCAGGGTCAGCATCACGCAGACGCCTGGCGCGCTGGATGACGGGCGCGTGGACGTCGTCATCCAGGTCGAAGAGGCGGCCGCCACGACGATCGGGTACGGCGG
>JANLHE010000019.1 GCA_024653875.1 Acidobacteriota bacterium | reverse complement strand
TCGGAAGTTGATGACCGTCGCGCGGAAATTCAACTGGTGGGGCCGAGCTCCGATGCTCCGCTTGGTGGCGCAGCGATTCGGCTGTGGACTCGTGTGCGGAACCCAAACGCCTTTGGCCTGACCCTGACCACGCTGCGTGGGTCGCTGTTCCTTGAGGGCAGCCGCGCGGCCGAAGCAGATTTTCCGCTCGGGCTGCCGCTGACCGCCAGCGGTAGCGCGGTGATCCCACTCGACCTGCGCGTCAGCTTTGCGGACATCCCCGGTTTGGCGAGCGCGATTCGCCGCGCGGTGGCCGGTGACCCGCTGGAGTATCGGCTCAATGGGACCGTGGCTGTCGATGCCCGCCCATTCGGCACCCCGGTATTCGGCCCCATGGACCTGCTGACCGGCGAGATCCGGCCGCCTCGCACACCCTAGGTTCATTGCGGTTTGGCTGCCGGTGGCCGGTGTGGCGATGACCGCGGCGGGCGTGGCGGCGTCACCCGGGAGGCCGGCGCCGCCTGCGCCTGTGCCCACAAGGCCTTAGCCAGAGGGCCCGACGAAACACCCGCGGCGGCCAGTGCCGCGAAGAACTGCCGGCGAGGTGGTGTGCGTGTCATAGAGCCGATTTATCGGCTCCCAATCTTGCTCACATCGATTGTCCACACGCCGCGGCCGTGCGTCCCGATGACGAGCATCCTGTCGCGGGGGTGGACGATGAAGTCCATGACGGCGACTGATGGCAGGTTGCCGCCGAGCACCTCCCACCGCGTGCCGCCGTTCGTGGTGACATACACGCCGAAGTCGTTCGCGGCGTACAGCACGTTCGGGCTCACCGGGTCTTCGCGAATCATGTTGATGGGCCCGCCCGGGATGTTGCCCGCGATGCTCTTGAACGTCTTGCCGTAGTCGGTTGATTTGTACATGCGTGGGGCGAAGTCCTCGTCATATCGCCCCTGTTGCGCCACGTAGACCGTCCCCTCGTCGTGCTGCGACGCCACCACCTTGGCGATCCACTGTTTCTTCGGCAAGTTCGCCGTCAATTCCCTGAATTCCTTGCCGTCGTCGACCGATGCCCACAGGCGCCCGTCGTCGGTGCCGGTATAGATGAGCCCCTTCTTCTTCGGCGACTCCGAGATCGTGATGACGAGCTGGTGAGGAATGTCGCCGATCTTCGCCTTGTCGTTGTAGCTCATGTCGGCGCTGACCTTTTCCCACGTGTCGCCGCGATCGCGCGAGCGGTAGAGAGACTGCGCGCCGAAGTAGACCGTGTTGGGATCGTGAGGCGAGATCTGGATCGGCGCCAGCACCTGCATGCGCAACGGATCCTCGCCCGCCGCGACGGGCGGCCGGATGTTCTTGTCGCGTTGCGGTCCGGCAGGCGGTTCCGCGCCACGTCCCCCGGCACCGCCGCCGCGAGGCGCGGCCGGAATGCTGTAGTCGGTGCGGCTCAGCTTACCGGAATACACGATGTTCGGATTGGTCGGATCGATCGCGTGCTGGGTGTACTCGCCTCCGGGCGCGCCTTCCCACGCCATCGGTTTCAGGTTCTCGCGGCCGTTGCTGAGATCGATGGCGGCGCGATAGCTGCCGTGATCCTGCACCGACGCGTACACCTTAAACGGCGTGCCCATGTCGTAGTTCATGCTGAAGACGGTCTGCACAGGCAGATCGGCCCGGCGCCAGGTCTGGCCGCCATCGGTCGACACACGAAAGCCGCTGTCGTTTGCGAGGTACAGCGTGTGCGGATTCTTCGGATCGATCCACAGTCCGTGGTTGTCGCCGCCAGAGCCGCCGCCGCGGCCGCCCGTCGTAGTTGACGGGGGTGGTGCACCCGGCCACGGTTGGCCGAGCCGGCCCCACGTCTTTCCCCCGTCGCGGGAGACGCTATTGCCGAGCGCGAGCGTATAGACAGTGTTCTCATCGGTGGGATCGACGCGGATGTTTCCGAAGACCCACGCGTACGAGGCGCCCATCGCCCTCACGAACTGCCGCTGTTCCTCGTCCTGACCGCTGACTCGCGTCCAGCTCGCGCCTTTGTCGTTGGAGCGATACACCTCGTTGCCCTTGATTGCACATCTCGCAGCGCTTCCGCCAGGGTTCTGGCCGCGTCCGCCAGCCGCGGGGGCGGCCGTCTCGCAGTCGTAGTTGTCGATGTAGCCGTACACAACGTTGGGATTCGATGGCGCGACGGCCACGCCGATGCGGCCGAGGACATTCGATGGTGGCAGGCCGTTCGTCAGCCGGTTCCATGTCTTCCCGGCGTCGGTGCTCTTGAAGATGCCGCCCTCGCTGAAGCCGACCTCGACGCGCGGGTCGTTCCACTTGCGCCGCTGCCGCTGCCACGCCCCCGCGTAAAGAACGTCCGGATCCTTGGGATCCATCGCGAGATCGTTCACGCCCGTCTTCGGGCTGATCTTCAGCACGTGCGCCCACGTCTTACCGCCATCGGTGGTCTTGAACACGCCGCGCATCTCGTTTTCAACCCACTCCTGACCCGCGGACGCGACGTAGACAATGTTCGGATCGGTCGGATGGACGACGATGCGCCCGATAGTGCCGGTGTCGATGAGGCCCATGTGCTGGAACGTCTTGGCGTTGTCGGTGGATTTGTAGACGCCGACGCCCGTGTACGAACTGCGGAAAATGTTGGACTCGCCCGTGCCGACCCAGAGGATGTCGGGGTTCGACGGCGCGACCGCCAGCGCGCCAGTGGCCGTCGACGCCTCCTTGTCGAAGACCACCTGCCACGTCTGGCCAACGTCGTCCGACGCCCACACGCCGCCGCAGCAGCTGCCGGCGTAGAGCCGCCTCGAGGTGCCGCGATCGGCGACAGCGACGTCGGAGAAGCGGCCGCTGATGTTGGTCATCCCGATGTACGACCAGTGCATGGATTTGTACGGCGACGACTCGGTCATCGTCTCGTGCGCGTCCCATGCCTTCAGATGGGCGGCGTGATCTTCGCCCGACGGCGCCTGGGCGCCGATGGCCGAAAAGCCCAGCACCAGCGCGGCGCCGGACAACGCGAACAGCGTGGCAGGGTACGAACGTCGACTGGTCATGGGTCAGCCCTCCTGGAGCGCTGCCGATGTTACTCCCAAAGACCGCGGTCCGCCGCGGTGCCGGCCACGATGGCGGCCGCGAGTTTCCTGTTGACGGCGGCTCTGCGACACCATTAGTCTGTCTAAGCCTTAGACAGTCAGAGGGTGACGCATGCCGAAGCCGACAACCCGCACCAACAGCGACCAACTGCACGGCACGCTGGATATGCTGGTCTTGAAGACCCTGCAGCACGGCGCGATGCACGGCTACGCGATTGCCGTGCGGCTCGATCAACTGTCCAACGAAGTCCTGCAGGTCGAAGAGGGGTCCCTCTACCCGTCGTTGTATCGCATGGAAGCTCGCGGGCTGCTCGCGTCTGAATGGGGCGTCACGGACACGGGCCGCCGCGCGCGTTTCTACAAACTCACCAAGACCGGTAAGGCGCAACTGGCTGATGAAACGGCAAGCTGGATCCGCCTCACGGCGGCCGTCCAGAATGTCCTGGAAAGCTGATGCGGGTCCTGCCCAGGCTGCTCGCCCGCCTGCGCGCGCTCTGGCGCCGTGATGTCATCGCCGACGAGATCTCGGATGAGCTGCAGTTTCACCTCGAGATGCGCATCCAGGAACTGGAGGACCGCGGTGTGCCTCCTGCCGAGGCTCGACAGCGGGCCGCCCAGCGGTTCGGCAACGCTGCCGTTCACCGCGATCGGGGCTACGACATTCGGGGCGGCGGGATCGTCGAGACCGTGGTGGCGGATGTGCGCCACGCGTGGTACAGGATTCGACGCCGCTGGGGCTATGCGACTGCGGCGATCCTCACTCTGGCGCTCGGGATAGGACTCACCACCGCGCTCATCAGCATCGTGGACGCGGCATGGTTGCGGCCTCTACCCTTCCCGGACCCGGAACACCTCGTCCAGGTGGAGCTGAAAGTCGCAGAAACCGACGGTGAGCGAACCAGCACGCCATCGCTGACAGACGTCCGCGCGCTGCGCGAGATACGCCACGTCCTTGACGGCATCGGACACTGGCACGGCTGGGAAGAACGCCTTGTGCTGGATACCGGCGAGCCTGAAAGGGTGAAGGTCCTGAAAATGTCCGAGGACTACGCCGACCTGTACGGCGTGCCTCCCGTCCTCGGGCGAACCTTCCGCATCGAGGACACACGCCCCGGCGCACCGCCGGTCGTCGTGCTGGGACATGCCTTCTGGCAGCAGCGTTTCGCCGGGGATCGGACCGTCGTTGGCCGGACCATCCTGCTGGCCGACGCCGCCACCACCGTGGTGGGAGTCCTGCCTCCAACCTTCCATCGCGACACGCACGTCTGGTCGCCGGAAAGCGATGAGCGGCTTCGCAATCATCGCGATGGCGGAGGCGAAGTCTACGCGCGCCTCCGTGCGGGGGTGGCCCTGCCGGAGGCCGAACGCCTCCTGGGAGCGATAGCCCAGGCATGGCCGGCCGAGCCTGACCATCCCCGCATCACGGGCGTGGCCCTCCGGCCGCTCTATGACGACGCCGTGGCGGGGACCGAGGATGCGGTCTCGACGATCGCGGTCTCCGTGCTGGTCCTCGTCGCGCTGGTCTGCGTCAATGTCTCCGGGCTGATCTTTTCCGACGGCGCGGATCGGAGGCGCGAGTTTGCCGTTCGCGCCTCACTTGGCGCGGGTCGCGGGCGCCTGATTCGGCAGATGCTGACCGAAGCCGGCGTGCTGGGCGCGATGGCCTGTGTGCTCGGCGTGCTGGTCGCCTGGTGGTCGCTGGACGGACTGCGCACACTGCTGCCCCTGGACTTGCCGCCCCACGCGCTCCCCTCGATCAATCTCCGGGTGCTGCTGGGCGCGGTCGTCGCCTCCATCGTGACGGTGGTGGCGGTGTCCCTATGGCCCGCGGCACGGCTGACTCGCGCGTCCTTGACGGAAACCATGTCCGGTGCCACGCCGCGCCAGGCCGCTTCTTGGCCGCGTGTCTTTGGCCGCGGGATCATCGCCGCCGAGGTCGCGCTCGCGGTGGTTTTGCTCACCGGAGGCGGCCTCATGTTGCGAAGTCTCGACCGGCTGCTGTCCGTGGACCTCGGATTTCAACCGGCCTCGATCGTGACGATCGAAGCGGTGCCCCTCGATCAATCACCGGCGGTCTGGCAGCAGTACTTTCCCCAGCTGCTCGATCGTCTGCGCGCCGTGCCCGGCGTGGCCGCAGCCGGCGCCATCGAGGGCATGCCGCTCGCGGGTCAGGGAATGGTGTTTCTGGCGACGGGCCCCTCGCAGCCCAACGCCATCCACGACGCAATCATGGCCGGAGTCACGCCGGGCTATCTGGAGGCACTGGGTGTGCGGCTGCTCGAGGGCCGAACGTTCTCGGTCGAGGACCGGGGCCGGAGTGTGGTCGTGCTCGACGAAACCGCAGCACGCCGGCTCTCTCCCACAGGCTCGGCGATAGGCAAGTCCGTTTCCGTGCGTGGACCGATGACCGTCATTGGTGTGGTCTCGAACGTTCGGGACTCTCCACGTGCGAGGCGAGCCGACCCGACGATATATACGTGGCTGGTGCCGCACAGCATCATCCCGCCGGTCGTCGTAGTCCGCACCGCCCCGGGCGCAAACGTTTCGGTGCAGGAGCTGCGCAAGGCGGCCCTGTCGGCAGGCACTCGGGCGATGGTCGAGCGCATCAGGCCCGGCTCAGAATTGCTGGACGAAAACGTGGCGGAACCCCGCCACCTGACCATCGTCCTCGGTCTGCTCGGGGGACTCGGCCTCTGCCTGACTCTGGTCGGCACCGGCGGCGTGACGGCCTACTCGGTGGCCCGCCGCACGCAGGAAGTGGGCATCCGCATGGCGTTCGGCGCCAGCCCGCAACGCGTCGTGACCGGCATCACGCTCGAAGCGCTACGGCCCATTCTCGCCGGACTCGCGCTCGGCCTGATCGCGTCGTACTACGCAGCGACCGTGCTGGAAACATTCCTCTTCAACACTGAGGTACACGACCGGCCGACATTCGTGACCGTCGCCATTGTCCTCGGTGTCGCCACGCTCATCGCCGCGTGGCTACCGGCGCGCCGCGCCGCCACAGTGGATCCGGTGCAAGCCCTTCGGACCGAGTAGATTTCCAGATTCTCGATACCGATTGCCGTTCTTACATTACCGATGCGCCTGGGCCGCAAGGTGTTGCTCAAGGAAGGCGAAGGCACGGCACCGAAGTATCCCGGAGCGGGCGAGGCCTACAACTCGAGCAACCCCGGTGGCGTTGATGACCGCCGCGGTGGTGACCTTCCGAACTACGTCGCTGTGCCCCCAAGGAGGATTCGGAGAGTTTGGACCATCCCCTTCGCCTACGCTGGGACGGCGTCACGCATCGGACGGGTGCCAGGCCGAGGCAGCTCTTTCCCGGCGCGCTGCAGTTCGTCAACTTCTTCCGCGACCAACGCGCAGAGCTGCCGGTATGCCTCCTCCTCGGTCGAGGCGTGACACACCGCGCCCCACGGGAACAAGTCTGGACAGTAGCCGACGTAGAGGCCGTCTTCATCGTCCCACTGGATGAACTTCAGATAGTGGTCTTGCGGCTTCACCTGGTCACCTCCTTGAGAGCAGCCTGGACCTGCTTCTCCTGATAGTGCTTCGCGTCGTCGCCATCGTCTCCGCTCAGAATGACTGAGCCGCTGTGTTTCGGGTGTTGAAACTTGCGGTGCTGCCCTTTTCCTCCAGACACCCGCACGAATCCCGCGTGTTCGAGATCGGCAACCAGTTGGCGGATCTTTCGCGGCACAGCACACAGAATGCCACAACACGCAGCCGTTGGGTCAGACCGCCGCGGTCGTGGCGATCGTGACCGCGGGCCCCGGCGCTGACGCTCCCGCCGCCTGTGCGCGGAACGTCTCGTAGTGCTCGCGCACGATCTGATGCAACGCGCCCTGCTCGGGACGACGCGGGCGGTGGCTGAGGGAGGGGGCCACGGTGCCTCGGTCGGCCGCAAGGTCCGTGCCTTCTGAGCGGAGGGTATTCCCCTGCGGCCAGCCGCGTCGCCAGCACTGCGCACTCCGCACTCCGCACTGCACCATAATCTGTCCATGACCTCCCGCACAGCGCTTCTGCTCCACACCGCCGGCCTGGCTACGAAGTACCTTGAGACCATCGCCGATCGTCACGTCGGCGCCCTTGCCAGCGGCGATGACCTTCGGCGCCAGCTTGCCGTGCCGTTGTCTGACACGGGAGAGCCGGAGACGGCCGTGATCGACGCGCTGGCGCTGGCCGGCGCACTCGGAACCGTCGCCACGCAGGGTCCGCGGTACTACGGCTTCGTCGTGGGAGGCTCCGTGCCTGCGGCGACCGCGGCCGACTGGCTCGTGTCGGCGTGGGACCAGAACGCGGGCGTCTATGTGCTCTCGCCTGTCGTCTCTGTCGTGGAGGACATCACCGCCGTGTGGTTGAAGGATCTGGCCGGGCTGCCCGCGGGCTGGAGCACCGGATTCGTCACCGGATGCCAGGCCGCCAACTTCACGGCGCTGGCCACCGCGCGGCAGCACATGCTGACGAAGGCCGGATGGGACGTGGAGGCGAACGGGTTGTACGGCGCGCCGTGGCTGCACGTCGTGTGCAGCGAGGAATCGCACTACACGATCTTCAACGCGCTCAAGCTGCTCGGGCTGGGCGCCGAGCGGGTGACGAAGGTGCCGGCCGACGAGCAGGGCCGCATGCGCGCGGACGAACTGGCGCGCACGCTTGATGCCCTGGCCGGTCCCACCATTGTGTGCGCGCAGGCCGGCAACGTGAACAGCGGTGCATTTGATCCGATCGACGAGATTGCCACCATCACCTCGGCACACGGCGCGTGGCTGCACGTGGATGGCGCGTTCGGGCTGTGGGCGGCCGCAAGCCCCGCGCGCGCGCACTTGGTGAAGGGTATCGCCCGCGCGGACTCCGTCGCGACCGACGCGCACAAGTGGCTCAACGTCCCTTATGACAGCGGCGTCGTGTTCACCGCGCATCCGGCATCGCATCGCCGCGCGATGACGCTCTCGGCGGCGTACATCATCGAGTCCGCCAAGGAACGCGATCCACACGAGTTCGTGCCCGAGGAATCGCGCCGCGCCCGCGCGGTGCCGGTCTACGCAGCCGTGCGCAGCCTGGGGCGTCACGGCCTCGGCGACCTGGTCGAGCGGTGCTGTCAACTCGCCGCGCGCCTCGCCAATCAGCTCCGAGCGGATTCGAGACTCGCGATCCTCAACGACGTGGTGCTCAACCAGGTGCTGGTGCGCCTCACCACCGGTCCGGATCCCGACGCCGCCACGCGCGCGATGGTCGATCGCCTGCAGCAGGATGGCACCTGCTGGGCCAGCGGCACCACCTGGCACGGTATGGCCGCGCTGCGGGTGTCCATCAGCAACTGGTCCACGACCGAGGCGGATGTGGACCGCACGGCCAACGCGATCACGCGGTGTACGGGGTCCTGAGGTAGGCTGATGGACACATCGATCCAGGACATCCGCTACGGCGTTCGGCAATTGTCTCGTCAGCGCGGATCGTCGCTCGTGGCGATAGTCACCATGGCGCTGGGTATCGGCGTGTCGACCGCGATCTTCTCGGTCATCGACGCCACGATGTTGCGGCCATTGCCCTATCCCGATCCTGAACAGCTGGTCACCGTCAGTCCAGAAGAGACTGGGCCCGATGGCCAAGCCTACAGGCCCTCACCGTCAATGGAAGACATGCGCGAATGGCAGAAGGCCGGAAATGTGTTCTCGCTGGTCGCGGGTTTGGGCAGTGCGTTCCGCGGGCGCATTGTTGACGGCGCGGAACCGGAACGCGTCCAGGTGTCGCACTTCACGGAAGATTACCTGCCGATGCACGGGGTCACGCCGCTCGTGGGTCGCAACTTCTCTCGTGACGATACCGATCCCGGTTCGCCGCTCGTGGCCCTGCTGGGCTACGGCTACTGGCAGAGTCGCTACGGCGGGCGCGACGACGTGATTGGCCTGACCGTCCGCTTCGACACCGAGGTGGCGACGATCGTCGGCGTACTCCCCGCGTCGTTTAACGCAACAACGCCTATCGCCACACCGTTGCGCACGCCCCTGGCGGAATATGCGAGACGCGGCACGGGCCGCGTCTCCGTCTACGCCCGCTTGCAGCCGGGCGTGACGATCGAGCAGGCGCGTCAGCGGCTGTCTGCCCGCATGCAACCCCAGACGCTGCCAGGCGGTCAGAAGACGACGCTGCCACAAGTGAATATCCGCTCCAGGCTGGAGGACGCGCTGACGCAGTCGCGTACCACGATCAACGTGCTGGCCGGAGCGGTCGCACTGATCCTGCTCATTGCGTGCGTGAACGTGGCCGGCTTGCTGATGGCGCGTGGCGCCGCCCGGCAGACCGAGCTTGCCGTCCGCGCCTCGATGGGTGCCGGGCGCGGGCGGCTGATTCGACAACTCCTCACCGAAAGCGTCGTGCTCGTACTTCCCGGTGGCGCGCTCGGCATCCTTCTCGCCTGGCTGTCGCTCGACGCCATCGTCGCCAATATTCCGTTGTCGATTTCGTCGAACTCCCCGGTCACGTTGAACCTCAAGGTGCTGGGTGCGGCGGCGGCGTTGCTGCTCCCGACAGCGTTACTGTTCGGTCTGGCGCCGGCGATTCGGCTCTCACGTGTGCGACTCGGATCGGTGCTCGCGCGTGGCGGACGACAGCGCGGATCGGCGCTCTCGCGGCGCGGTGGCCAGGTGCTCATCGCCGCTGAGGTGGCACTCGCGGTGGTCCTGGTGGCTAGCGCCGGCCTGATGATCCGCAGCTTCGTTCGGATCGCTGCCGTGGACCTCGGTTTCAACGCGCGTGGTCTGGTGGTCATGGAGGTGTTGCCGCTCGATCGAAACCCCGGTGCGCACAAGGCGTATTACGCGGCGCTGTTGCAGCAGATTCGCACCATCCCTGGGATGACATCCGCGGGCATCGTGAACAACTTCTCGCTGGGAAGCGGCACGACGGGCACCTTGATTTCGGCCGGCGCCACATCCGATGGCTCGACGGTATTCGAGGTGACGCCCGGCTACTTCGAGACCATTGGCGCCACGCTGAAGGCGGGCCGGCTGCTGACAAATGAGGACTACGTATCAGGGCTGCGAGGCGCGATGATCAATGAGACAGCGGAGCGGACGTTCTTCGAGGGCTCCGCGCTGGGCCGGGAGTTCACGCGGGCCTTTCCCAACAGGACGCCGTGGACCGTGATCGGGGTCATCGCCGATTTGCGTCACGGCGGTCCGCTTTCTACGGAGAAGGCGTCGCAGATTTTCTTCCCGCTGGACGTATCGGAGTTCGACCTGAACACCGCGATGATGGTCGTCATGCGGCCCTCGGGCACCCTGCCAGGGTTGCCGGATCAACTGCGCCGCGTGGCGCAGGGCATCGGTCCGCGTGTGCTGGTGGAGCGCATCCGCACGAGCGAGGAGCTGTTTGGCGATCGCGTTGCCACTCCGCGCCGCCGGACGGTGTTGCTGGGCCTTCTTGGCGGCCTTGGCCTGGCGCTGGCCCTGGTTGGCGTCTTCGGGATGACGGCGTATTCGGTGACGCAACGCACGGCGGAGATTGGCGTGCGCATGGCGTTCGGCGCCCGCCCCGGCCAGGTGGTGCAGACGATGGTGCGCGATTCGGCGGTGCCGATTGTCATTGGGACCGTGCTGGGCGTCGGCGGCGCCGTGCTGGCCACGCGCGTGATCGAGACCTTCCTCTTCGCCACCGCCCCCACCGATCCGCTGACCCTGGCCACCGTGGCGGTGACGCTGGCCACCACCGGCTGCCTCGCGGCACTGGTGCCGGCGATGCGTGCGGCGAAGGTGGATCCGGCGTCGAGTCTGAGGGCGGACTGAGGCGCCGGCTCGAGGCGTTCATGGCGGGCCCATTGGTGCCAGTGCCGCTTGACGACGAGGATGCGTTCGAGGCCGGAGCACTCCGGGCCGAACTGGAGTCAAAGGGCAAACCAATCGGGGCCTACGATGTGTTGATCGCGGGCCAAGGCCGGGTGCTAGACTGACGGCATCATGTCCTTCCCTGGCGAGGCGATCGAGGCGCCGCTGGCTCCCAGCCAGTTGGCGGCACGATGGCACGCGCTGTGTGCAGATCCCACATTCGAGGATGTCGCCGGCAAAGTCGAGTTGACGGAATGGGGGGAGATACTGATGACCCCGGTCGGAAAGAGCCATGGCTTGGCGGCCATGCGCGTAGCGGATGCCGTGCGGAGGGCTCTTGGCGGGCACACGATGGCGGAAGTGGGTGTGTCCACGTCAATCGGTGTGCGTGCGCCGGACGTCGCGTGGTGTTCGGATCGGTATTTGGCGGCGCACCCCGAAGAGATGCCACTCTCAAGCGCGCCGGAACTGTGCATCGAGATCGTCTCAGCCAGCAACGCGCTGCCCAAGCTGCGTGAGAAGGCGATGGCCTACGTCAACGCCGGTGCGCAGGAGGCGTGGCTCGTCTATCCGGAGACACGCGTGGTTGAGGTGTACGGTCCAGCCGGACGCCAGGCCACGACCGCCCTCAGCGTCGATTTGGGTTCCCTGTTCGGTTAGGGCCTGTCAGGCATCACCTCCGCAACGCGGTCAGGTCCAGCGTGCACGGAGGGCGCGGGTCGAGGTAGACTGACAGTTCGGTCGGGGCGTAGCGCAGCCTGGTAGCGCATCTGCTTTGGGAGCAGAGGGTCGCTGGTTCGAATCCAGTCGCCCCGACCAATTTTTTCATGCCCCACCTCTTCGATCCACTCACCCTGCGCACCATCACCTTCCCGAACCGCGTGTTCGTCTCGCCCATGTGCGAGTACTCGTGCGAGGACGGCTTCGCCAACGACTGGCATCTGGTGCATCTGGGCAGCCGTGCCGTCGGCGGCGCTGGACTGGTGATGACCGAGGCCACCGCGGTGGTGCCCGAAGGGCGCATCAGCCCTGAAGATCTCGGCCTCTGGAAGGACGACCACATCGAGCCGCTCGCGCGCGTGGTCCGCTTCATCAGGGCCCAGGGCGCCGTGGCCGGGATCCAGTTGGCGCACGCGGGACGCAAGGCGAGCACCTATCGGCCCTGGACGGGCACGGGCGCGGCGCCCGAGTCTGCCGGCGGCTGGAACGTCCTCGGACCCAGCGCGGAGGCGTTTGCGGCGAACTATCCAGCCCCGCGCGCGATGACGAAAGACGACATCAGCCAGGCGGTCGCGGCGTTTGCGGCCGCGGCGATACGCGCGCATCGCGCGGGGTTCGAGGTCGTGGAGGTTCATGCGGCGCACGGATACCTGCTGCACGAGTTCCTGTCGCCGGCGAGCAACCACCGCACCGATGAGTACGGCGGCTCGTTCGACAATCGCACGCGGATTGTGATCGAGACGGTCACGGCCGTGCGCGCGGCGTGGCCCCGGGGCCTGCCGCTGTTCGTGCGCATCTCCGCCACCGACTGGGTCGACGGGGGATGGGACCTCGCGCAGTCGGTGGCCCTGGCCCGCGTGCTCGGGTCCCTCGGTGTCGATCTCATCGACTGCTCGTCCGGAGGCAACGTCGCGACGGCGGCAATCCCGCTTGGGCCGGCCTACCAGACCCCGTTCGCTGAACAGATCAGGCGCGACTCCAGAATCCCGACCGCCGCCGTGGGCCTGATCACGACGGCCACGCAGGCCGAACACATCGTGTTCACCGGCCAGGCCGACGCGGTGTTCATCGCGCGCGAGTTGCTGAGGGATCCGTATTTCCCACTGCGGGCCGCGCGGGAACTCGGCCAGGAAATGACCTGGCCCGCGCAGTATCTGCGCGCAGGTCCGCCGGGCGCACAGGCCCGCCGGCCGCGCGACTAGTGGCCCGCCGGATCATGTCAAGGCGCGGGAACTCGCGCCGGAAGAACGCGTTGCCTTCGGCAAACCCCGCATCCTGTTTGCCCGCGCGAATTCCGCCGAGGCCCTCGCCGTACTCGGCGTTCCACGCGTCGGCCACCTCAAGACCCTCAATCACGCGGCCGAACGGCACGAACGGCTCCTTGTCGTGCGTGGCGGCGTTGTCTCGCAGGTTGATGAACACCTGCGTGGTCCGTCCATGCGGGACCGCGAATGCAAAGGCCACCGTGCCGCGAACGTTCGATTCACGAAAGGGGTCATCCGGAAACGTCGTGTTGCGCCACGCCCGCGCGACCGCCGGATCGCCGGCAATGCCGAACTGCGCCCACGTCGTGGGACGGATCCGAAACACCATCGCCTCGTCGTAGTAGCCGTGCCTGACGAGGTTGACGAAGCGGTCGGCGCCACGCGGCGCCCACGCGCGAGTGACCTCAATCACCACGGTTCCCCTGGTGGTTTCGAGCGTAACCAACGAACGGTCCGCGGCCCTTTCGGTGAACGCGGGATCCGATGGGTTCAGCAGGCGCTGCCGGTCCGGCGCGGCCTGGAGCGTGAACGCGGCGATTAGCAGGGTGAGACACAGGCGCATGCAGCTACCTTGCCATACCCACGCTCACACCGATGCGCCAATGTGGCTCTCTGCCAATCCGGAACTCCGGCGCGACGAACCACCGGTCGCTGACCGAAATGCGCGTACCGATTCCGACGTTGACGAGCAGCGCATACCCAGGTGGGAAGAACGGCTCGTCCGAGTGGCGATTCATGCCTGCGCCGGCCAGCACGTAGGGGATGACGCGGCGCCCCTTGCGGGACCGCAGGTCGATCGACGCATTCGCCAGGAGCACCCAATCGCGGTCCCGACCAGGTCCCCTCATGTGGGTCACCTCTGGTCCAATCGCCAGCCGCGGAATCACGAAGAACCGCGCACCCGCGCCAAATATCGAATGGGGAATGGCCGACTCGTCCAGGAACGCGCCGCGCGCCAGCTGCCCTTCGACAATCGACCGTTGCGCATACGCCCCGGCGGGCACCCCGGCGAGCACGACACTTGTGAGAATCAGCGTGGCGAGACGCATTCTGCCCTCCTGATAAGGAATGCGCCAACGCTCCGCGAAGGGGCTCACGTAAACGCCAGAGCACCCGGCACGTATCCGATATTGGCGAGATAAATGTCCCTCCGAGCCACCTGCGCGCTCCTGGCGTTCGGCCTCGTGACCACCGGAACGGCCTCTGTCCCGGCGGCGACGGTCGCCCAGGCCGGCTCCGCGTTCGTGGCGCAGGACACCGCAGCCAGGACGTGGACGATCGGCTCGGCCGGCGCCTCGCTGACGGTGGCCCTGGACCCCTCCACCGACTTCTCCATCGTCAGGTTCGGCTCCGACAACGGCCATGCGTGGGTCTCCGGCACGACGCCGGACACCGTGATCAACGTCGGCGGCCAGGCGCTCCCCTTCGGCAAGCGCACGGCAGGGTTCGTGTACGTCGGGGCGACGACGCTGGTCCGCGGAACCACGGTGCAACTCGATGCCACGTTCGACCTTCCCAAGTGGCGGCTCCGGGTGGCGCGTCACTATGCCGCCACCAGCGGTTCACCGACATTTGAAACGTGGACGACGTTCACGCCGCTGGGCGCGATCCCGGTCCTCAGGGATCTGAACGCGTTTCGCCTGACCGTGCCGGCCGGGCGCATGAGGTGGGTCAACGGACTGCGAGGCGAGGCGTCGGATATCGCGGGCGATGCGTCCTTCACCTTGCGCCAGCAGGATCTGCTGGCCGGAGAGCGTCTCTCGCTGGGCGCGGCCGGACGCTCGTCGGAGCAGACCGTCCCGTGGTTCTCGATTGATGGACCCGGCGAGACCTTCTACGCCGGTCTGATGTGGTCCGGCGCCTGGTCGCTCAACGCCACGCGCTCGGGGAACGCGATCGACCTGGCGCTCGGACTCCCGCCGATGACGACCAGCCTGATGTCACGGGTCGACGGCCCGCATGCGTTCTTCGGGCTGGTGCCTGGAGGCCCGTCCGAGGCCGCCGCCGCCCTCCGGACGTTCATCATCGACGGCGTCCGTGGCGGCCGGCCGATCGAGCCGCTGGTCACCCACAACACCTGGTTCGCGTACGGCGTCGCCGTCAATGAACCCTCCATGCGGCGCGAGATCGACGACGCGGCCAGGCTCGGCGCTGAACTGTTTGTCCTCGACGCGGGCTGGTATGCGGGCGCGGGACGCATGGGCGCGTCCGACTTCTACTCGGGCCTCGGCACATGGCGGGTGGACAGCATGAAGTTTCCTGGAGGGCTGCGCACGCTCGCGACCTACGCGCGTCAGCGTGGCATGAAGTTTGGCCTCTGGGTGGAGCCCGAGAGCGTGGCGCAGTCCACGATTGGCGCGCCCGGACTCGCGCAAGAGAAATGGCTGGCCAAGGTCAACGGCAAGTTCGGCTCGTCAGCCACCGCGCAGGTCTGCCTGGGCGGCAACGTCGCGCGCCAATGGGTCTACGACCGGCTGACGCAGCTGATCGATGACGTGCGTCCCGACTATCTGAAGTGGGACAACAACATGTGGATCAACTGCAATCGATCCGGCCATGTGCACAGCGCCACGGACGGGAACTTCGCGCACGTCAACGGGCTGTACGAGATCCTCGCGGGGTTGCGGGCCCGCTATCCGAAGATGCTGATCGAGAACGTCTCGGGCGGGGGCAACCGGCTCGACCTCGGCATGCTGCGCTATACCGACACCGCGTGGATGGACGACTTGAGCACGCCCGCGACGGTCGTGCGGCACAACATCCAGGGCCTCAGCGCGGTGTTTCCCCCGGCGTATCTCCTCTCGTTCGTCATGGAAGGCCCGCGCGAAACACTGCGCGACTCTCCACGACTGGCCGCGTCATTCCGGAGCCGCATGCTCGGCGCGTTGGGCCTGAGCGTCCGCATCGGCGACTTCGACGCCAACGACCGCGCGGTCATGCGAAGCGAAATCAGAAGCTACAAAGGGCTGCGCGGTGTCCTGACCCAGGGCACGCATACCCTGCTCACCGCACAGGCCGCGCAGAGCGAGGCGCCACCGTGGGATGCGGTGCAGACATTCGCCTCGAGTGATTTGCCGACCGTGTTGTGGGCGTTTCAATCCGATCCGCAGGCGGGGTCCTTCACCATCAAGGCCAGTCACCTGCAGGCGCCCGTCGACTACGAAGTGTTGACGGTCGGCCGGTGGCGCGTGGGCAAGGCGACGGGCGAATCGTTGATGCAGAACGGCATCGAGTTCCTTCCGCTGAAGCGCCTGGCGGCGCAGGTCGTGCTGGTGCGGCCGGTCTCGCGTTGACCGCACGGTCCGATTACAGCAAGACCGGCGGCATCGGACAGCTCATGGCGGCTGAGACGGCTCTGAGCACTTCGGCTTCCGCGGCGGTGATCCGCCTGTCGGCGGTGATGCAGGCGACGGCCGCCTCAAGCACCTGACGTTTCACCTGGGGCGCCGCCGCATCGAGTCGCAGCAGGCTTTGATCGAGTCCGCTGAGCGTGATCGCCGCGGCCGGCACGGCGTCAGCCAAGCCCAGTACATCGCGCGCCTGCGCGAAGGCCCGCGCCGCACCCGTTCCGTCATCGTGACCGATGTGCGCCAGCGCCGACATCAGCAGAATCGACTCCGTCCGCACATCCGCAAGCGTGTGATATCTGACCCTGGCGCCGGCGTCGCGGCCGCGCTGCGCGTCGAGATCCCGCCGCAGTATCAAGCGCAACGACCACTCAAACAGATCGATCGTGTCGTCCATTTCCATCAGGGCGGCGACGTTGCCGTCGAAGACGTCTCGCTGGTGCGGGTTGAGGGCGCGCAACGCCGGCAGCGTGATTTCAAGCAGCGGCAACCGGCCTCGGTCGTCCAGCGATTCGACAAGCGGCGAGAGCCGCCGTGTTTCTTCGAACACGCCGGGATCCGCCATGGCGGCCAGGTGGGCAATCTGTCGCTGCCGCGCCTCCGGCCGCCGGTCCAGCAGCAGGGCGAAGATGACGGCGCGGGCGCCGTACGGTTCACGAGCGGCTGACACGAGCATGTCCGGAAGGCTTCGCAGGACTTGCGCGGCGTATTGAAGGTGCGCCGGTCCCGGCTGACCGATGTCTGCCACCGCCGTGCCGGCCGCGGTCGCTGTGGCGCCCGCGCCGCCGGTGCCCCCGGCAAATGCCGACGCGCCTGCCCCTCCGGCGTGCCCGGCGAAGTCCGCCGCGGCGTCGGTGGTGGGCACCTCCCCGGGGAACTCACCGTTCCAGGACGGATCGATTCGGCGGATCCGGTCGTCCAGCGGTGGGTGTGTGGCGAACAGCGCGGCGAGACCTGACGTCGCGCGGCCGAAGAACATGTGGCTCGCCTCCGGCGCGTTCGGACTCTGAATCGACGACCCCTTCGCGAACCCGCCGATCTTTCTGAGGGCGCCAGCGATCCCGTCAGGCTGCCGCGTGAACTGCACGGCAGACGCGTCGGCCAGGTACTCACGCTGCCGGCTCACCGCGGCCTTGATCAGATTGCCGAAAAATGTGCCCGCGAACCCGATCACCGCGAGTCCCGCGCCGATGGCCATGATCGGCAGGCCCGAGTTGCCATCCTTCGACCGGCGCGACCCACCGCTGTACAACGACATGCGCAGGATGAAATAGCCCAGCATGCCGATGATCAGAATGCCATGCAGCAGGCCCATCAGCCGCAGGTTGAGCCGCATATCGCCATTGAGGATGTGGCTGAACTCGTGGGCGATCACGCCCTGCAGTTCGTCGCGCGTCAGCCGGGTGGCCGTGCCCCGCGTCACGCCAATCACCGCGTCGTTGGGAGAGAACCCCGCGGCGAACGCGTTGATCCCCTCCTCCTGATCCATCAGGTACACCGGAGGCGTTGGAGTGCCGGAGGCGATCGCCATTTCCTCGACGACGTTCAGCAGTCGCTGTTCGGCCAGGTCGCCTGAACCAGGCGTGAGCAGCCGGCCGCCCAACTGCTCCGCCACGACCCGGCCTCCGGCGCGCAGCTGGGCCATCTTGAAGAGGCTGCCGCCGCCGACGATGATCAGCGTGCCGACGACCGAAAACAGGACCAACTGCGGGTCGGTCACGGCGGTCCAGTCAACGGCACCCGTGTCGGGGTCCCGGCTCAGGTACCCCATCGTCGCCGCAAGGAGCACCTCGATCGACGCGACGATCGCCACCACCGCGAGCCCGAACAACACGATCAGGCGTGTCGTGCTCCGGCGCGCGACGTCCTGGTGTTCAAAGAAGGTACTGGCCACGCGGATCGCCAGGGTTAGAAGGACACCTTGGGCGGCTCGGCGATCGCCACGCTGTCGAATTCCAGCAGCGCGGCGTCCTGCCCGTGGCCGAACATCCCCGCGAAGATCACGGGGGGAAACGTCTGCCGGTAGGTGTTGTACTGGGTCACCGAGTCATTGAACGCCTGTCGCGAAAACGCCACCTTGTTTTCGGTGGACCGAAGTTCTTCGGACAGTTGCATCATGTTCTGGTTGGCCTTCAGGTCCGGATAGCTCTCGGCCAACGCAAACAACCGCCCGAGCGTTCCGGTCAATGCGCCTTCCGCTGACGCCAATCCACGCATCGCCGTCGCGTCGCCGGGGTTCGCCGCCGCTTTCTGGAGGCCGCCGGCCGCCTGGTTCCTGGCCTGGATGACCGCCTCCAGCGTCCCCTTCTCGTGGGCCATGTAGCCTTTGGCCACCTCGACCATGTTGGGGATCAAATCGTGACGCCGCTTGAGCTGAACCTCGATCTGCGCGAACGAATTCTGGTACCGATTCCGCAGCGTGACCAGCTTGTTGTAGATGGCAACGACAATGCCGGCGAGCACAACAGCGAGCCCGGCCAGCACCAGGAGCGTGACGAAAGTGTTCATGGGGACTGCCTCCGTCCCCATCGTGTCACAAACGACGGGGCTATTGGAGGGAAGGCGGTTTCCTCGCCGGTCCGTACAACACACGGCCTGGCCGCGCGTCGGTCATCTGCCCGCCCTCGAACGCCACCTGCCCGTTGATGATCACCAGGCTGACGCCTTCGGCATAGCTGTGCGGCTTCTCGAACGTCGCGGTGTCGCGGACGCGCGCGGCGTCGAACACGGCGATGTCCGCCTTCAGGCCCGGCCGCAGCACACCCCGGTCGAGCAGCCCCAGACGCTGCGCGGGAAACGACGACATCTTCTGCACCGCGGTCTCAAGCGAGATCAGCTTCTTGTCGCGCGCGTACACACCAAGCACGCGGACGAACGTGCCGTAGCTGCGGGGATGAGGGTGGTTGCGGCCGAAGATCGCCACCTCGCCGTCGGAGGCCACCATCGTCGCCGGGTGGACGAGGATGCGCTGCAGGTCCTCCTCGTTGATCGCGTGGAAGATGCCCTGCGCGCCGCCCTTCTCGACGATCCAGAGTGTCGTGTCTGCCGCATTCTCCAGCGTCACCGGCATGTTGCGACCGAGGGTGATCTCCGCGAGGTTCTTGCCGGCCATCGACGGGTCCCAGGAATTGCTGGCAACGACCACGTTCTTCGGATCGCCACCGCCCCGCTCGTCGCGGATGATGGCCACCGTCTCGGCCTTGATCTTCGCGCGCGTGACGGGGTCGAGCAACCGCTCCAGCGTGGCCGACCGCCCGCCCTCAAGCGCCCACGCCGGCAGCAGGGCCGACCCGATGCTCGTGCTCGACGCGGTGTAGGGATACTGGTCAATCGTCGCGTCCACGCCGCGGGCGCGCGCCTCATCGATCATCCGCAGCGTCTGCACGGATTGTCCCCAGTACTTCGTACCCACCACCTTGTGATGCGTCGCCTGCGTCGGCAACCCGCCCTGCTCGCCGATGGTGATGGTCTCGCGCACGCTGTCGAGCACCCCCTTGGCCTCGTCGCGCATGTGCGAAATGTACATGCCGCCCATGCGGCCGGCGATCTTCGCGAGCTCCACGACCTCCGCGGTCGGCGTGAACGTCCCTGGGACGTAGAACAGGCCCGAGCTGAGGCCGAACGCGCCGTCCTCCATCCCCTGCCGCACCAGACCCCGCATCCGCTCCACCTCGTCGGGCGTGGCCGGGCGGTTCACGCTGCCCATCACCCGGCTGCGGATCGACCCCTGGCCGATGAAGCTGGCCATGTTCGGCGTGATGCGCGTGGCCGCGAGTTTCGCGAGAAAGGGCCCCAGCGGCACGTCCGAACTCCCGTCCGGCCCCTCCACCAGCGTCGTCACGCCCTGGCGCACGTAGTTGTCGGCGGTGGGCAACTCGAAAATGCCCCGGCGCGCATGCGTGTGAATGTCGATGAAGCCCGGGGCCACGACGAGGCCGGTCACGTCGACGACCCGTCCGGCCGTGTCGGTAATGGACGGGGCGATGCGGACAATGGTGTCGCCCTTGATGGCGATGTCGGCTGTGTACCAGGGAGCGCCGGTGCCGTCGATGATGCGCCCGCCGCGCAGGATCAGATCAACGGCCGGCGCCTGGGCAAGGGTGAGGACCGGGATCAGGAGCAGGAGAGGTAGCAGTCGTCGCATGGCGCGCAGTATACGCAACAACCATCAACGGCCGTCCATCACCCTGAACACGCCGCGGTCCTGCAGGCGCCCATCGGGCGCGCTCGCCGGACCGCTCCAGGGGAGATCCACATCAATGATCCCGCCGACGCCGCCAGGCTTTGCCGCCGCCGGCGCATCCACCACGGGTACGCCGTCCTTGCACGACTCGGTCGTGGACGTCACGCCCACCGCTGCCGTGAACGCGCACACGTACCGGCGATTGCGGTCGATGGCCAGCCGCGTCTCCGTGATGCCGTGGCCCTGGCGCGGATACCGCACATACGTGACGTCCTTGCCCAGGTCCTTGAGTGCCTTATAGAACTCGTCTGCCTGCGTCGGCGGCACACGCGCATCATCTGCGCCGTGCATGATGAGCATTTTCGATTTCACGTTCTTCACGTGCCGAATCGCCGAGAGCTTGTCGTAGATGCCCGAATTCTCCCACGGCGTGCCGAAGAACCAGCCGAGATACGCGGGAATATCGGTCGTCGAGTACATCGAGTAGAGATTCGTCAGGCCGGCGCCCGGCGAGATCAGCTTGAAGCGATCGGTCTGGGTGGACATCCAGAACGTCATGTACCCGCCATAGCTCCAGCCGTACGCCACCATGCGGCTGGGGTCGGCCCAGCCCTGGGCGATGACGTAGTCCACGCCCTTCATGATGTCGTCGTAGTCGCCGATGCCCCAGGTGTTCTGGTTGGCGTTGACGTGCTTCTGCCCGTAGCCGGTGCTGCCGCGGAAGTTGATCTGCAGCACGAGGAACCCGTTGGCCGCCAGCACCTGGTTGAACGAGCTGAACCCTTCGGTGGAGGCCGAACTCGGCCCGCCGTGCGGATTGACGATCAGCGGATAGCGCGTGCCGGCCTGATACCCCACCGGACGCGTGAGCACGCCTTCGATCGTCCCACCGTCGGTATTGGTCCAGCGGATCGTCTCGACCTGCCCGAGCTGCACCTGCTCGGCCGCGATCCACGGATTGGCGTTCGTCAGGCGCACGGGCTGCGCGTAGCCGGTGCCCTCACGGCGCATCGCCCACAGGTCGCCGGAGGTCGTGCCGGCGTTGTGCGAGAAGACCCACGTGTTGCCGTCATGCGACAGCGCCCATGCGCCACTCACGCCGGCCATCGGCGCGCGCGTGGTGGTGAGTTCTCCCGTGGCGATGTCCACGCCGAACAGCTCCGTCCGGGTGCCCTTCCCCGTGGACCAATACACCAGCTTTCCGTCGCGCGACCAGATAGGGCCGGCGAAGTCGAGATCGAAGTCCTTCAACAGGACGCGCGGCGCGCCTCCGTCGGCCGGGAACAGGTGCAGCTTGCCGTACCACTGCGTGTTGCCCGACTGGGTCTTGGACGCGACCGCCAGCGTGGTGCCATCCGGCGACCACCGCGGGCTGGTATCGGGCCCGGCGTTCTCGTAGAACTTGCGGGGCGTGCCGCCCACCTCCACCATCCACACATCCGCCCACGCGGCGTCGTCCACCTTCGTCGTCGGGCGCGTGACGTAGGCCACCTTCCGCGAGTCCGGTGACCATTGCGGGTCGCTCACCACGAACGTCCCTTCGGTCAACCGCTTCTCCGTGCCGCTTGCGATGTCGAACGTCCAGAGGTGCGACCAGCGGAAGACCTCGTCCACGACGACGGCGTCGTCCCGGTCGCGGCGGCGGCGACGGTCCTCGGCCGTGAGCGGATCCTGCGCGGTGAGGAGCAGCGTCTTGCCGTCAGGGGAAATCGAGAAGGCGGAGACGCCGCCGGCGTGTTTCGTGGCCTGCCACGCCTCGCCGCCGTCGACGTGCATGAAGAAGACCTGGGTGCCGACGCCGTCGCTGTCGGGCGTGGCCGGCGCGGCGCCACGCGACGAGAGGAACGCGATCTTGTCGCCGGCCGGGAACCACGCCGGCGCGGTGGTGTTCGCGTCGCCGAACGTCAACTGCCTGCCGCCGGTGCCGTCAATCTTCACGCGCCAGATGTGCGTCTTCGTCCTCCACTGGGCATCATCCCAGTCCCGCACGGTGCGTGTGTGGAGCACCCACTGATCGTTGGGCGCAATCGCGGGACTGCCGACGCTGACGACGTTCTGCGTGTCGCGCACGGTCATCAGGCGCGGGCGTGCGGACGACTGGGCCTGCGCGAACAGATCTGTGGATGGCACGAGCGGTGACCACGCCAAGCCGGCGACAATCACGCCTCCAGCCACGAGCACGGTCTTTCGAACTGCGGTCATGAGTAGCCTCCCGTAGAGATGGAACGGGAGGATTCTACTCTGGTCTGCTGGCGGGGCGATCCCGGGCCTGTCACCGGACCCGATAAGGGATCCGGATGCCGGGGTCGTCCTTTGGAAAGTCCTTCGTATTCCGCGTCACGAGCACGGCCGAGTCCATCTGCGCGGTCGCCCAGATGATCGCGTCGGGGAGACGCACACGGGTACGGCGCCTGATTTCGATCGCCCGCCTGGCGAGCGGGCGCGTGATGTCGATCACCCTGAACTCGCGGAGGAACAGATCGATGACGTCTGCCTCGGCCTCGCTCCGGGATCCAATCTGCAGTTCCATCCAGGTGATGATGCTGATGGCGCGGCGGGGGTAGCGATCCAGTTCCTTCCGGGCCTGCTCCCGGCCAATCAGGTAGTCGATGAGGATGTTGGTGTCGAACACGGCGTCGACCTGCGGGCGCGCCACGGCTACCGCCACTCGTTCCGCAGCCGTTCCTGGTCGGCGAGCGCCTCATCGGCGCGGCCGCGCCACAACCCGAACGCACCGGCGGCCTCACCCTTCGACCGCTCGGTCAGCATCGCGGCGACCGCCCGGCGGATGGCCTCCGCCCTGGAGATACCCTCCCGGCGGCAGAGGACGTCCAGATCGCCCAGTTGTTCTTGGGGGAGTTCGATGATTGTCCGCATGATGACGTCATCATATCACGTCATCATCGCCGCTTCGGAGAAATGAGGCAATGGGGCAATGGAGCGGCGGCGCGCCTCACGGCACCGGGGCCGCGAGAAAAGCCGCGTCGGTCGGCGTGGACAGGCCGACGTGCTCCAGCACAATCGTCCCCGCCTCGGTTCGGTCGAACACCAGCCGGATCGTGGCGAGCTGGCGGGGATCGAACTCCGGTGATGCCTGCGCGAAGTCCGCGAGCGGCATCACGAACGTCTGCGGGATGAGTTCGAAGATGTTGCTGAAACGCTGCGCGTCGCGATCGAACGACGCCAGGGACTTGAAGCCGTTCTCCTGGAACTTCGTCGTGTACAGCGTCTTCGGCAACCACGCCCCGGCGGTGCGATGGTCGCGGAACATCGGCACGTACTCGCGCTTCTGATGGAGTGTCGCTTCAAGGAAGCCGGAGATCACCACCTTGGCCATCTGGCGCTGTGCCTCGCCGTCAATCAGCGTACGCAAATCAAGCGACCGGCCGCTGCGCGGCCCGTTGTCCTTGTTCTGCCACACGGTGTTCCACTGCCCGTGGTTGGCGCGATACATGAAGATCATCGCCTTGAACCACGGCTGGCCGTCGGTGAACTGCAGCCGCTCGTACTGCCGCGCGCCCACGGCCGTGGACACGTCGCCATCGTGCGAACCATGGATGATCAGGTAGTTCGCATTCTCGAGCGGCGTGAACACGCTGGACGGCTTGTATTGCCCGTCCACCGGCGCGATGGCGACGACGGACTTGATGCCGAAGTTGAACGTGAATTCCTGTTTGAAGTCGTCGGGGTAGTACTTGAGACGATTGAACGCCGCGGCCGTGGCCGCCGCTTCCCCGCCGCGTGAGTGCCCCATGACCGCGATGTTGTTCATGTCCACGCGGTTGAAGAACGGGCCGTCCGCGGTCTCGTTGAACGTCTTCCACGCCTCCAGGTGTTTCAGCAGCAGCCAGGCGCGACCGTCGTTCTCCGCGCTGAGTCCGTTCAGGTTGCGCGCCACGCCCACGTCCGCCAGCAGCACATGTTGATTGGCGCGGATCGGCAGCAGCATCGAGGCGGACGTCGCGGCGAGGTCCGACGCGTACTTGGCGGACACGCCAATGCGGAACTTCTTCACCAGGACCGCCGCGCCGGCCGTGACCAGCGCGCTGGTGCCAGTGCGGGACCCTTCCGCCTGCAACAGGTCCGGTGAATACGGATAGCTCGTCGCCGCATCCGCATTGAACCCCAGCAGTTGCGCGCCCCACCCGAACGTCAGCGACCACTTGCCGGCCGCGAACACCGACCCGATCGACGTCATCGTGCTGGCCGGTCCCAGTCGCGTGACCGAGAGGTCGAACCCCGGTCGCGTGCCGATGAGCTGCGCGGGATTGTGAAACACGACATCCTGATCCCGACCGGCGACCCAGGCGTTGCCCAGGGCCGCGGTGCGCGCCGATGCCGGCACGTGAAGGATCAGCGGGCCGGTCGGCGGTGCCTGTGCGAACGCGGACGAGGCGGTGAGAGCGCCGATGGCGAAAGCCATCGCGGCAGACGATCGCAACAGATGAGCCGGCATGACGGGGGAGTGTATCCGAACGCCTGGCAGCCAGCGAGGCGACGACTGTCAACACAAAGCAGAGGCGGCCGGCGTCATAATGCCGTCAGGAGACCCTATGCTCACACGCCGGGAACTCGTCACGGGAACCGCGATCGGCGCACTCGCGACCATCGCCACGCCAGACACCGCCGCCGCACCGGAGATCGCCCCCACGGACACCAGTGGCGCGCTCGCCGGCACGCCGCTGCAAGACGTCGACAACGCCGCCTTGCGGCGCATCGCGGACCGCATGGACAGCATGAGCGGCGGGGTCGCCAGCGTGTCGTCGGCGCTCCGATCGAACAGCGTGGCGTATGGCTTCATCCCGAAGCTGCGGGAGGTCTATACGCTCTTCTGGAGAACCAACGGGAAGTTTCCGGAGTTCGTCGAGGTGGGCACCGATGTGTTTTACGACATCTACGACTACCACGTGAAGCAGCGGCTGCCGATTCCGGTCAACCGGCTCAACGACGGCCGCATGTCCATCACGTTCATGTACACGCAATTGCTGGTGCGGGTCGACCAGGCCGGCACCTACATCGGGGTCCCGTTCGACCGGCAGTAGCGGGTCCAGCGCGCACGGCGCCCCGGCGAGTCAGTCCAGATCCAGCAGGTCGTCGTCGAGTTGTTTGGCGAGTTGTTCACCGGCGCCGCCGGTCGGGACCACAACCGGTGGCGGGGGTTCCTGCCGCAGCGCGTGCCGGCCGACCGTCACCACCAGGCCCAGCAACAGCACACCGATCAGCCCGGGCGCCAGCCACACCATCAACCCGTAGCCGGTGGTTTCCGGCGTGCCGAGCACGATATCGCCGTACCGCGCGACCAGATCGGTCATGATCGCGTCCTGGGATTCGCCGTCACGCGCGCGTTTGGTGACCTCCGCGCGCAATTCAAACGCGGATGACGACGGGCAGGCGGCCAGGGTGAGGCCCGGGCAGAAGGGACTCATGATCGCGCGCGCAAACCCCGCCGGGTCATTCCTCGGAACGGTCCGTTCACGCCAGACGCCGAACGCGGTCAGCCCCAGAATCAACACCATCAGCAGCAGCACGTTGCGTCGGGCCATATGACCATTATGCCTCTGGGCCGCCCAAGGGTCCGTTGCGCCGTCCTCCTCGAGTCCCAGCACACCATCGCACGCGGCGATTCGTCCGGCGCCCGGCAGCGATACACTCTGCACTGGTACTTGGCATGGCCGACGCTCCGTCCCACACCCGTCTCCGGTGGGTGGCCGCCGCCGCCGCGATGGCGGCGGCGGGCGCCCTACCGCTACCGGCGCCCCTTGGCGACGCGGTCGTCCTGTGGACGGCGGCCGTGGGGATGGCGGCCGCGCTCATCGAAGGCCCGCGCGTGGCGCTGCCGCTGATGGCGGCGCTCACGTTGGTGGGCCTGTGGCAGCGCCTGCCGCTGGCGGGCGCGATCGGTCTGGCGCTGGGCCAGACCTTGTCGGCGGTGGTCGGCGCGTGGCTCACGGGCCAGCTCGCGCGCGGTCCCCGCGCGTTCGAACACACGCCGCACGTCCTGACGTTTGCCGGCGTCGTCGCGCTCGTGAGCGCGCCCCTCGCGGCGCTGGGCGGCATCACCGCGTGGTCGTCGATCCGCGACAGCGTGGGCGGAGACGTGGAAAGCGTGGCGCGGGCATGGTGGTGGAGCGCCCTCACCGCGCAGGTGCTGGTGACGCCGGCGCTGGTGCTCTGGGCCCTGCGGCCGCGGCTGACACTGGCGCGACGCGCGAGTGAACGCCGCGCCACCGCGTCGGGCTGGCGCGCGCGCGTCCAGCCCCGGGTGTTGGAAGCCTGGGTCCTGGCCGGCGCCACGCTGGTCGGCGGTGTCCTGATGTTCGGCGGCGCCTGGCCTGGCGAACCCGCGGTGTTCCCGATGCTCGTCGTGCCGTTTCCCATCGTGTTGTGGACGGCGTTGCGTTTTGGCGCGCGAGAAACCGCCACCGTGCTGCTGGCGTTCGCGATCGCGGCTGCCTGGGGCGTCACCGACGTCCCGGCTCGCGTGCTGCAGGCGTTTCTTGTCGCCACCGGGGTGACCGCGCTGGTGGCCGCCGCGGCGATCGACCTTCGCAACCGGATGGACTCACAACTGCACCAACTGGCGGTCACCGACCCGCTCACGGGCCTGGCCAACTACCGTCACCTGACCCACTCGGTGGACCGGCAGATCCAGCGGGCGAAAGACACCGGCCAGCCATTTGCCCTCCTGTTGCTCGACGTCAACAACCTGAAGGTCATCAACGATCGGCTGGGACACAACGTGGGCAGCCGGCTGCTGGTCCGCCTCGCCGATGCCCTGCGCGCCTCCTGCCGCGTCACGGATTTGATCGCGCGGTACGGCGGCGACGAGTTCGCCGTCCTGCTGCCCGGGTGTGACGAGGCCGCCGCCCGGACCCAGGTGGCCCGCGTCCAGGCGGCCCTGGCCGCCGACGCCGGCACACCGTCGATTGCGGCCAGCCTCGGCATTGCCGTGTATCCCCGTGATGGCGACTCGTGCGACGAACTGCTGGACCTCGCCGATGCCGAGCTCTACGTCATGAAGGCGCGGTCGAAGACGCGCACGTCCTGACCGCCGCGGATGAACGCGAGGAACGCGTCGCCCGCGCCGGCCTCGAACCGCCACGCGCGACCGCGCCACGGGAACGCCAGCGCCCGCGCGTGCAGCGCGTGATTCGCGAGTCGCAACGCGCGGCGGTCCTCATCGCTCAGGCGTCCCTCCACCAGCCGCAAGTACCGATGCTCGTCGGCGCCGTACAGCTTGTCGCCGACGATGGGATAGCCTGCGTGGGCGAGGTGAATGCGAATCTGGTGCTTGCGGCCCGTCAGGGGCGACACGTCCAGCACCGAGAACGGCGCGCCGTCGCGGACAAACTGGCACACCACGCGCGCCCGGGTCCGGGCGGCCGCGCCGTCCTCCCGGACACAATCCTTGATCGCGACCGGACTCGCGAGGTCCTTGCCCAGGGGCGCGTCGATCACGAGCGGCGCATCCGGCACATGGCCCTCGACAACGGCCCAGTAGGACTTGTCGGCGGCCCCGGCCACCACGCGACCGAGCTCGCCGGCAACCGCGGCGCTCTTGGCGACCAGCACGATGCCGCTGGTCTCGCGATCGAGGCGATTCACCAGGCGGCCTTCGGCATGTCCCAGGTGCAGGCGTACGCGGCCGATGAGGCTCGAGAGCGGTCCGTCCTTTGAGGGATGGCAGACAAGGCCGGCGGGCTTGTTGATCACCAGCAGGTCCGAGTCTTCGTGCAGCACCGGAAACAACGGCGGATCCGGCACCATACGCATGGCCAGTAGAGTCTCATCAAGCGGG
>JANLHE010000011.1 GCA_024653875.1 Acidobacteriota bacterium | reverse complement strand
GACGCCAAATACGCGGCCGACATGGACCTGACCAACCCGGCGCGCGCGGCACGCAACGCGGACGGGCAGGTGTTCTACAAGATCTGGAACGGCCGCCTCAGCCCGAAGATGCCCGCGTTCTCGGAAGAGCTGACCAAAGAACAAGCCTGGGCCATCGTCGCGTACGTGCAGTCGGTGCGAGGGAAATGAGGTCCTGAGGTCCTGAGGTCCAAGTGAACAATGGCCAACACCACTGATCCAGCCGGGCGGTTTGAACAGAGCCTGTTCATCGCGGCCAGGCCTGCCGATGTGTTCGCCCTGTTCTTTGACCATACCGCGCTGAAGGCGTGGTGGCAGGCCGTGCACGCCGTGGTGACGCCGGTGCCCTTCGGGGTCTACGCCGTCGAGTGGGCGCAGACGCCCTATCGGGATGACCTGCTGGGCCCGCTCGGCGGTGTCTTTCACGGCACGGTGGTGGATGTGCGGCCCGGCCAGCAGTTCCTGGTGGCCGACTGCTGGTGGGTGCCCCCCGAGGGCGATCCCCTCGGCCCGATGGCGCTGCACGTCAGCTGTCAGCACGAGGGCGCCGGCTGCCGCCTCACGGTTCGCCAGGACGGGTATGCCCCATCACCGCGCTGGCGGCGTTACTACGCGGTCGTCTCCCGCGGCTGGCAGTTGTCACTGACGGCGCTGCGCAGACATGCGGAAGGTCCTGGGGGCCTGGGGTCCTGAGGTCCTGGGGTCCTGGGGTCCTGGGGTCCTTATTTCACCTTCAGCGTCTTCGCCAGGAGAATCGCGAGCGGCGCCGCGAGGAAGCTCAGCAGCGCGCCCATCTTGGCTTCATCCAGGTGCGGTGACGTGATCGGAAACGCGGCCGTGGTGAAGAACAGGGCCACGGTGAACCCGATGCCCGCCGTCACGCCCACCACCACCATCGTCCTGGCATCCAGTTCACGCGTGCGCGGGAACCCCAGCGCCCCGGCCAGCAGCGCGAATCCGACGATGCCGATGGGTTTCCCGAAGACGAGGCTGCCCAGTACCATCCAGGTGACTTCGCCCACCGACGAGAGCGGCACGCCGGCGTTCACCAGTCCAAACAGCAGCAGCACCACCTGCACCGGCGTCTTCCACCAGTGCTCGAACTGGTTCAAGGTGTCGTGGCGCCTGTCTTCGCGCGGGCTGAACAGGCCGAGGTCGGTCTTCGCGTGGGGCATGAACGGCACCACCGGCACCAGCGCCAGCGCGGGATGCAGTCCGCCCATATACAAGCCCACCCACGACAGGACGCCCGGGCCAAGCACGTAGATCCAGAAACTGCGCACGCGCCGCTTCCAGAGGAACCAGGCCAGCGCCATCGCCGCCGCCATCCACAACCCCAGTTGGCCAAATGCCAGCGGGCCGCTGGGGTAGAAGATCGCGAGGATGATCAGCCCCAGTGCGTCGTCGGCAATCGCGAGCAGCAGGAGAAACGGGATGGCGGGATGCCCCTTGTGAAAGATCGCGCGCGCGACGAGGTAGGAAAACGCGATGTCCGTGGCGCAGGGAATGGCCCAGCCGCGCACCACGGCCGGGTCGAAGGCATACGCCGAGGCCAGGTACAAACCCGCGGGCGCCAGCATGCCGCCCACGGCGGCAAGGACGGGCACGGCGGCCTGCTTTGGGGACGAGAGGGGGCCGCCGGGCAGCATGGCCTCCACCACTTCCTTGGCGGCCAGCGCGAAGAAGAACACCATCCCGATGTCGTTGACGGCAAAGTGAATGCTGTGCGCGAAGTGTTCGTACGCCGGGTAATTCAGGTTGGCCCAGACCAGGGCGATGACCGCGCCGCCAATCAGCAGCAGCGAGTTATCAAGGACGAACTGGATGACATCGCTCTTGGGCTTCGCGTGCGTCATTACATTCGCTCCACGATGAGGAAGTTCGCCGCCTCGCGGCCCAGCGCGGCGTGCATGGCCACGAACACGATCGTGTCGCCTTCGGCCACCAGGTGGTGGGACAACAGCGTTTCGCGCACGGCCGGCAGGTCGCCGGCCCCGGTCAATACCGGCGTCACGCCCCAGACCAGGCCCAGTCGCGCGGCCGTTGACTCGCTGGGCGTGGCGGCGATGATCCGGGCGGCCGGGCGCAGCGCCGAGAGCAGCCGCGGGGTCATGCCGGCTTTGGTGACCGCCACGATGGCGGACGCGCCGGCGCGGTCGGCGAGCGCCACGGCGGCCTCGCACAGCGCCAGCCCATGCCGGCTGGCGATCAGATCATCGTGCGGCACGACGAGCGCGCCCGAGAGCAGTCGCGCCCGCTCGGCCTGCTCGATGATCGCGGCCAGCGTGGCCACCACGCGCACCGGGTGACGGCCCACGGCGGTCTCGCCGGACAACATGATGGCGTCGGCGCCCTCGTCCACCGCGTGCGCGGCGTCGGTGACTTCCGCGCGGGTGGGGCGCGGCGAGGACCGCATGGACTCCAGGACTTCCGTCGCCACAATCACGGGAATCCCGCGCCGGCGCGCCGCAAGCAGCACGCGGCGCTGCACGGCGGGCAGCGTCTCGAGCGGCAGTTCGATGCCGAGGTCGCCGCGCGCCACCATGATGCCGTCGCTGACCGCCACGATCTCATCGATCCGGTCCACGGCCGACGGGCGCTCGATCTTCGCGATGATCGGGAGGTCGGCCGCGCCGGCGGCCCGCGCCGCCTCGCGCGCTTGCGCCACGTCGTCGGGCGATTGCACGAAGCTGAGGGCCACCACGTCGACGCCCATCGCAATGCCGGCCCGCAGATCGGCGCGATCCTTGTCGGTGAGCGCGGGCGTGCGCACCACGCTGCCCGGCACGTTGATGCCCTTCCGGCTGTCGAGCAGCCCGCCTTCCACCACGCGGGTGACGAGGCGGCCCGGTTCCACGCCGGTGACCACCAGTTCGAGGCGCCCGTCATCGAGCAGGAGCCGCTGTCCCGGCGCCACCGACGTGAAGAGCGGCCCGAACGCGCACGTGATCCGTTCCGAATCACCGATCGCGTCGGCGTCGCTGTGGTCGAGGAGCAGCCGGGCCCCCGGCTGCAACACGAGGGGCGCGGGCACGCGGCCCGTGCGAATCTTGGGACCACCCAGGTCCTGCAGGATTTCGACGTGCCGTCCGGCCTCGCGGGACTGCGCCCGGACCATCCCGCACATCGCCGCGTGATCGTCCACGGTGCCGTGGGAGAAGTTCAGCCGGCACCCGTTCATGCCCGCGTCGATCAGGGCGCGAATCATCGCCGGATCGCTGGTGGCCGGCCCCATGGTGGCGAGGATCTTGGTGCGTCTCATGCGCAGGGCACAAGGGCAGCGTACAATCTGGAGGAGTGACCGGCAAGCAAAACCGGCGCGCGCATGAGGAGAGCACATCGTGAGGACACGTATTCTTGGCGCCGCGCTTGCGGTGATCGTACTCGCCGCGGCACCCGCGTGCGCCCAGTCGTCGGAAGTGGAGGCCCTGCGCAAAGAGGTCGCGGCGCTCAGGGAAGACCTCGCGGCGCTGCGCGCCAGCATCGGGCGGCCGCGTCCGATCATCGATCTGAAAGGCGCCCCGCAGAAAGGCAATCCGGAAGCCGTGGTCGCGCTGGTGGAGTTCTCCGACTACGAGTGCCCCTTCTGTATCAGGCACTTCAAGGAGACGATGCCGCTCATCGAGAAGAACTACATCGAGACGGGCAAGATCCTCTATGCCTTCCGGGACTTCCCGATTGACCAGCTGCACCCGCAGGCGATCCGGGCGCACGAAGCCGCGCAGTGCGTCGGCGAGCTGCAGCCCGCGAAGTTCTGGGACATGCACAACCGGATGTTCGGCGCGCCCGCGCAACACACCCCTGAAGCCCTCGAGGGAGTGGCGGCAGGACTGGGCATTGACGCCGCCGCCTATAAAGAGTGCATCGCCAGCGGCCGCACCACGCCGGGGATCCGCGCCACCAGCGACCTGGCGTCCAGCTTCGGCGCCAACGGCACGCCCGCGTTCTTCATCGGCCTCGTCGACAAGGCCACCAATCAGGTGAAGATCACCAAGGCGATCACCGGCGCCGTGCCGTTTGCGCAGTTCGCACAGGCGCTGGAAGCCGCGATCGCCCAGGCGGCGGCGAAATAGAGCAAACGACCTCAGAGGTCGTTTGCTCTCCACGGATCCACAAGAGCCTTCGGAATCGTCAGCGCGCCGGCGGCGGCGAGCGCGTCGTTGATCTGGCCGAGGCCGAAGGTCCGCGCGCCGATGAGGTGCCAGGGAATTTCGTCGTGGTACCGCTCGAGCGCGCGCAGGGCGCGCAGGAAGTGGCCCACCTCGCTGCCCCAGCAGCCGCGGATGTCCAGGTGTTTGCGATTGATGTGTTCGTGGGCGTTGATCGTGCTGTCCCCCACGTTGGTGTAGTGCCCGGCGATGACATACGCGCCGCCGTTGCGCGCCAGCCGGACCCCTTCCTCGAACGCCCGCGCGGATCCCGCCGCCTCGATCACGACATCGGCGCCGATCCCGCCGGTGAGCGCGAGTACCTGCTCCAGCCGCGCCTCGGGCGTCGAACGCTCGATGTTGATGACCGTGTCCGCGCCCATCCGCAGCGACAGATCCAGCCGGCTCTCCGGCGCGCCGATCACGATCACCTGCCCGGCTCCGGACTTCCGGGCGAGCGCGGCCGCGCTCATGCCCACCGCGCCCGCGCCCTGCACCACCACCGTGTCGCCCAGGACGAGGCGCGCGCGTTCGATGATGTGCACGGCGGTCAGCAGGCCGCACCCGCCGCCGATGTACGCCTCGAAGGACACACCCTCGGGCAGCCGGGCCACCACCACGCCCGGCTCCAGATAGACCTTCTGCGACCAGCCCCCGAACAACCCTTCCGTGGCCGAGTCCGTGATGCCGTACACGCGCCGGGACGGACAGCGCGTGGGCGTGCGGTGGGCCGTGCAGGCGAGGCACCGCCCGCACGTGCGGTGCACGTCGAAGAACGCGACGCGGTCACCTTCGCGCAGCGGCTGCCCTTGCACGTCGGTGAGCGTCCCGCGCACGGCGTCGAGCGTGCCGGTGGTCACGTGGCCGGGAATGATGGGATACGGCACGCCGGCCAGGCGCCCGTGCCACAAGTGCACGTCGGTGCCGCACACCTCCGACAGCGCGGTGCGCAGCAGGGCGCCGCCTGGCGGCAGGTCGGGCTCGGCGAATTCGCGAATTTCCACCGGCACATGGGGCGCCGGCATGACAGCGGCAAGCACGGTTCGTGGCATAGGAGTACGATATCCTCGGCGAGAGCGTATTCCGATGAAGATGCCTGCCACCATGGTGGAGGCCGCCGCGTCACTGCGCGCCGGCCGTCTGACCTCCGAAGACCTTGTCACCCTCAGCCAGCAGGCGATTGCCGCGCACGGCACCGCGACACATGCGTTCATCCGCGTCGACCTGGGCGAGGCGCTGACGGCGGCCCGCCGCGCCGATGTGGAACGCGCCGACGGCATCGACCTCGGTCCGCTGCACGGACTGCCGGTGTCCCTGAAAGACCTGATTGACGTCGCCGGGGAGCCCACCACGGCGGCGTCACGCGTGCGCGCCGGCCGCGTCGCCTGGGCGGACGCGGCGGTGGTCACACGCCTGCGCAACGCGGGCGCCGTCCTGCTGGGCAAGACGAATCTCCATGAGTTCGCCATGGGCACGACCAGCGAGGATTCGGCGTACGGTCCCGTGCTCCACCCCGCCGATCACACCCGATCGGCCGGCGGCTCCAGTGGAGGCTCCGCCGTCGCGGTCGCCACGGGCATGGGCCTGGCCTCGGTGGGCACCGACACCGGCGGCTCGATCCGCATTCCCGCCGCCGCCTGCGGCATCGTCGGGCTGAAACCCTCGCTGGGAGACGTGCCGACCACCGGCGTCGTTCCGCTGAGCGTCACGCTCGATCACGTGGGCCCGCTCGCGCGATCGGTGCAGGACGCCGCGTGGATGTGGTCCGTCCTCGCGGACCGCCCGATTCACACGGTGGCGCCGGCGCCGCTGGCCGGGTTGCGCGTGGGCGTGCTCGGGGGCTACTTCGCGGATCCACTCGATGCGACGGTGGCCGAGGCCTTTGGACTGGCCTGTGACCAGTTACTGGAGGCCGGCGTGACCCTGGTGCCGCTGACGTTCGATCTGGCGCCGCGCATCACGGACACCTACGTCAACCTGGTGCTGCCCGAGGGGGCGCACTTCCACGAGGCGTGGCTCGACACACAGCGCGATGACTACAGCCCGGCGGTGCACGACCGGCTGATGCACGGCCGCACGATTCCCGCCGTCGCGTATCTGCAGGCCCGGCAGGAGCGCGCCACGCTGCACAAGGCGGTCGATGCGTTTTTCTCGTCGGTGGATGCGCTGATGCTGCCCACGCTGCCGATCGTGGCGCCGGTCAGCGGCGAGCCGACCGTCGCCGTCGGCCAGGTGGACCTGCCGGTGCGGGTGGCGATGCTCAAGCACACCCAGCTCTTCAACCTGACCGGACATCCGGCGATCTCGCTGCCGCTCACCACGCCGGGCCTGCCCGCCGGGCTCCAGCTGGTGGGACCGTCCGCCTCCACGCCGCGGCTGCTCGACATCGCGGCCGCCTGTGAATCCGTCGTATGCCAATCTCCAACGTCTCGTTAGCCGACACCCTTCACGCGCAACGCGACGGCGCCACGTACGTGGACGTCCGCTCCAGCCTCGAGTTCGCGGCGGGCCATCCGGCAGGCGCCATCAACGTTCCGCTGCTCGAGGCCGACGAAGACACCGGCCAGCTGATGCCGAATCCGGACTTCGTGCGCGTGATGAAAGCCACCTTCGCCCCGGACACGGCGCTGCTCCTCGGGTGCGAGTCGGGCACGCGATCGGCGCGCGCCGCGCAGATCCTGGAGGCGTTCGGGTTCAGCAACCTCGCCAACGTGGCGGCCGGATTTCAGGGATGGGCGGCCGCGGGCCTGCCGACCGAGACCACCGCGCCAACGGATCGCGCGTACGCGGGCCTGCTTCGCGCGGCCGCCGTCACAGATACTTGAACAACCCCTTGAGCGCGTCGACGAGCACCGCGCCCAGCGCCTGCATGGCGGGGCCAATCTCCCCTTGCGACATCTTTGACACGGCATCCGCCACGGTGACCGGTTCCGTGAGGAGCAGCCACACCGTCGCGGCCGCCATCGTGGCGGCCACAAGCCCGATCATCGCGACCAGGCTCACGCTCCACCGTGCAAGGGACATGGTTTCTTAGTCTACAACGAGGACGACCTTGCCAAACTGACTGCCCACTTCCAGACGCCGATGCGCCTCTGCCGCGTCGCGCAGGGGAAACGTCGAGTCGATGACGGGCGCGAACAGGCCCCGGAACAAGCCGTCGGCGGCCTGCAGCAACTCGGCCTTGGCGCCCATGTACGATCCGACGAAGGTCAGTTGGCGCGCAAACAGGTGCCGCAGATCCAGCGAGGCGTGATGCCCCGTGGTGGCGCCGCAGGTCACCAGCCGCCCGCCGCGCGCGAGACTGCGCACGCTGGCGTCCCACGTCTCCATCCCCACGTGTTCGATGACGATGGTGGCGCCGCGGCCGGAGGTGAGCGCCTTGACCGCCTTCGGGACGTCTTCCGTGACGGAGTTGATCACGGCGCCGGCACCCAGCGCCCGCGCCCGATCGCACTTCTCCTCCCCGCGGGCGGTCGCGATGACGCGAGCGCGCGCGGACGTCGCGATCTGCACGGCCGCCTGCCCC
>JANLHE010000007.1 GCA_024653875.1 Acidobacteriota bacterium | reverse complement strand
ACGTTTAACTGCTCGCAGGTCTACCTGAGCCAGTACGGATCGTTCCAGGGCGTCTCCACCGCGGTCGGCGGCGTGATCTGGTTTGCCCTCGCCTTGCTGCTGGCGGCCTTTGGAGGCCGTACACCGGCCGCGGCCACCGGCAAGACGGCGCCCAGTCCCGTGGGCGCCTACCTGTTTGCCTGGTCCACGATTGGACTCGCGGTGATCCTCTACCTGGGCTACGCCTCGTTCTTCGTGCTCGGCACGTACTGCCTGTTGTGCATCGGCACGTATGTGTCCGTCATCGCCATCTTCCTCCTGTCAGGCTCCGCCTCATCCATCTCGATGAGCGAGGTGCCGGGACGCCTCGTCGCCGATATGAAATCCCTCACGAAAAATCCCGCGATGTTGACCGTGGCCATCCTGTTCCTCGCCGGCGTGGGCAGCGTGCTTGCCTTCTTCCCGAAGGACACCCGGCCGCGCACCGAGGCCGAGGTGCTGGCGCAGGTCAACCAGGCGGCGACCGCGCCCGCCGATCAGCAGCAGGCGTGGATTGCGGAGTGGGACAAGGCGCCGCGCGAGGAAACCGGCGTGCCGGCCGACGGCGCGAAGGTCGTCATCGTGAAGTTCAACGACTTCCAGTGCCCGTCGTGCCGCGACGGGTTTGTCTTCTTCAAGCCGATCGTCGCCGAGTTCGAAAAGACGCATCCCGGCGCGGTGAAGTTCGTCATCAAGGATTTCCCGCTCGAAGGCGAGTGCAATTTCGCGGTGCCCAACGGCAACCACTATGCCTCCTGTGAATCGTCCGCCGCGCTGCGCATGGCGCGCGAGGCGGGCAAGGCCGACGAGATGGAGCAGTGGCTGTTCGACAACCAGGAGAAACTCGGGGGCACCGATGCCGTGTCCGGCGGGTACACCACGGTAACCGGGCTGACCAACTTTGCCGCGCGGTATCCGCAGATGCTGGCGGGCATCCGCCAGGACGTCTCCGATGGCGTGGCGCTGCGCATCGACTCGACGCCCACCTACTTCCTCAACGGCGTTCGCCTGAGGGGCAACCTGCAACCGCAGTACTTCAAGCTCGCGATCGAACACGAGTTGAAGAAGGCGGGCGGGCAATAATCTGGTGTGTCTTCCGTCCTTCAGGTCGAACGGCTGACGAAAGACTTTGCGGCCGGTGCGCTCGGCCGCCGCAGGCACCGCGCCCTGGACGCGGTGTCCTTTGATCTGACGCGGGGCGAGGTGTTCGGCCTGCTGGGGCCGAACGGCGCCGGCAAGACCACCACGCTGAAGCTCATCATCGGGCTGCTGCGCCCGACCTCGGGGCGCGTGCTGGTGTTCGACCGCGCGCCCGGCGACCGCGCGGGCCGCGCGGCCTTGGGCTTCCTTCCGGAACATCCGACGTTTTACGATCATCTCAGCGCGGAGGAACTGCTGGCCTATTTCGCCGGCCTGTGCGGCATGGCGGCCGGCGACCGATCGCGGCGCGCCGCCGCGGTGCTCGACGAGGTCGGGCTGGGCGCCGACCGGCGCCGCCCGCTGCGGCAGTACTCCAAAGGCATGTTGCAGCGGGTGGGACTGGCGCAGGCCCTCATCAACGAACCGTCGCTGGTGATCCTCGATGAGCCGATGTCCGGCCTGGACCCGATCGGCCGGCGCGAGGTGCGCGAGTTGATCCTGCGCTTGCGCGACGCCGGCCGCACGGTGCTGTTCAGCTCGCACATTCTCTCGGACGCCGAGGCCTTGTGCTCGCGCGTGGTCATTCTCGCCAAGGGGCGCGCGGTGGCGGCCGGCGCCATCGGCGACCTGACGGCGGGCCGCGCCGGCGGGTGGGAAATCGTGGCCTCGGATCTGTCCCCCGCGGGCGTGGCCGCGCTGCAGCTGCTCGCCGCGCGCGCGACCCGCATCGCGCACGGCCGGTACAGTTTCGAGTTGCGCGAGGCGGATCGGCCCGAGCCGTTCATCGCGGCGGTGGCGGCGCACGGCGGCGCGCTGGTATCGGCCGCGCCCCTGCGGGCCACCCTCGAAGACGTGTTCGTGGAGCACGTGTCATGAGCCGCGTCGGACTCGTCGCATGGCATGTGTTCAAGGAGAGCGTGCGTGATCGCGTGCTCTTCGCCATCGCCGGGTTTGCGCTGGTGCTGGTGGCGGCCTCAGTGCTGATTGGCGAGATTACCGCCGGACAGGACGTGAAGATCATCAAGGACCTGGGATTGGCCACGCTTGAGGTGTCGGGCGTGCTGATGGCGGTGTTCATCGGCGTCGGCCTGGTGGCGAAGGAAATCGAACGCCGCAGCATCCACAGCCTGCTGGCCAAGCCCGTGCACCGCTGGGAGTTCGTGCTTGGCAAATACGCGGGGTTGGTGGGCACCATCACCGTCAACCTCGCGCTGATGACGGTGGCGCTCTTCGTGCTGCTGGCCTGGTTCCAGTGGAAGACACCGGACAGCGTGGAACTGGGATGGGTGACCCCGGCGACAGACCCGGCGCTGCTCAAGGCCGTGGTGCTGATCGTGGCGGAACTGGCGCTGCTGACCGCGGTGGCGTTGTTCTTCTCCACGTTTACCTCGAGCGGCATCCTGGCGGCCGGCCTCACGCTCGGCGTGTTCGTCGTGGGCCTCTTCAGCGAAGACCTCCGCGGGTTCAGCGCGATCACGGACTCGCCGATCCTCGCCGCGCTCGTGCGCG
>JANLHE010000006.1 GCA_024653875.1 Acidobacteriota bacterium | reverse complement strand
CTGGTCTGGGCCACCGTGCTGCCCGGCGACAGGCTCGCACGCTCGGCGCAACAGGAGGTGCCCCGTTCCACCATCGTGCAGGCCACCAACCTCGGCCTGACCGTCAAAGACAGTCCGCAGAACACGCTCGTCTTCGTGACGCGCCTCGACACCGGCGCGCCGGTGCCGCAGGCCCGCGTCGGCATCGTGAACGTGAAGAACACACGCGTGTGGCAGGGCACGACCAATGCCGACGGCATCGCGATGGCGCCGGCCCTGTCCCTGCGCGACCCGGACGACTTCTGGGAATTCCAGTTCATCGTCACCGCCGAGAAGGATGGCGACGTGGCGTACGTGGGGTCCAACTGGAACGAAGGCATCCGGTCCTGGGACTTCGACCTGCAGTACTCGCTCGACGAAGCGTCGCCATTGCTGCGCGGCTCCGTCTTCACGGACCGTGGCGTCTACAAACCCGGCGAGGAGATCCACGCCAAGGCCATCGTGCGCGCCGACACGCCGAACGGGATTCGGCTTCTGCCCGCGGGCACCGTGTTGCAGGTCCGCACGCACGACAGCCGCGATCGATTGGTGGACGAACGCACAATCACGCTCAACGCCTGGAGCAGCGCGGAGTGGACGTGGACCGTGCCGGCCAGTTCGACGCTGGGCAACTATCGCGTGGAAACAGTGTGGCCCGATCCGGCCGCGCCGGCGACACCGGCGCCCGATGCGAACGACCGCACCTGGCTGCGCACGATCAACGGCTCGTTCCTGGTGGCCGCGTATCGCAAACCCGATTTCCGCGTGGACGCCACGCTCACGGCTGATTCGCCCGTGGCCGGCGCCACCCTGCGCGCCTCGGCCACCGCGCAGTATCTGTTCGGCAGCGCGGTCGCGTCGCGCCCGATTCGCTGGTCGGTCACGCGCAGGCCCGCGTACGACCTGCCGGCGGCGATCATCGAGCGGTATCCCGAGGCGCGGTACACCTTCGGCGCGCCGGACCGTGAGGCGCCCCTGCAAGCGCCCATCGCCGGCGACACCGCCACGGTGGACGCGTCCGGCCGCTTCTCCACCGGCGTGACGCTGGACCGGACGGCCGACGTGGCCTATCGGTACACGTTCGAGGGTGAGGTGGAAGACGTCTCGCGCCAGCGCATCGCCAACCGCGCGTCGGTGGTGGTGCACCCGGCGTCGTTCTACGTGGGCCTCTCGGTGCGCGATCGCTTCGTGACCACGAATACCACCGCGTCCATCGGCGTCGTGGCCGCGGACCTTGCGGGCCGCGCCGTGCCGGGCCGGCCGGTCACCGTGGCGCTCATCAAGATCCAGTGGAACTCCGTCCGCACCGCGCAGGGCGGCGGTTTCTACGAGTGGGAGTCCACCCGCACCGAGGTGCCGTCAGGCACGTGGACGGTCACCACCGCCGCCGAACCGGTGACACTTGAGGTTCCGATCAAGGAAGGTGGCTACTACGTTCTTCGCGCCACGGCGCAGGACGCCGAAGGCCGCCCCACCCGGACCGAAGCCTCGGTCTATGGCATGGGCCAGGGCTACACCGCCTGGGAACGCTTTGACCACAACCGCATCACGCTGACGCCCGAGCGGCAGACCTGGAAGCCGGGTGAGCGCGCGCGCGTCTTGATCGAGTCCCCGTGGGACACGGCCACGGCGCTGGTGACGATGGAGCGCGAGGGGATCCGGAGTCATGAGCGGTTTGCGCTGACGTCCACCCAGCAGACCATCGAGCTGCCGATCACCGAAGCGGACATCCCGAACGTCTTCGTGTCGGTCCTGCTCATTCGCGGCCGCACGTCCAACGACTTCGGCCAGGACGGCAGCGACCCGGGCAAACCCGCGTTCCGCCTCGGCTACACGGAACTCAAGGTGGAAGACGCCACCAAACGGCTGGCGGTGGCGGTGTCCGCCGATCGCCAGGAGTATCGCCCCACCAACACCGCGCGCGTCACCGTGAAGGTCACCGACGCCGCCGCGCGTCCCGCGGCCAGTGAAGTGACGCTGTGGGCGGTGGACTACGGCGTCTTGTCGCTGACGGCGTATCAGGCGCCCGACGTGCTCAAGGCCGTGTATCAGGAGAAGGCGCTCGGCGTCAGCACCCAGGACAGCCGGCAGCGCATCATCAGCCGACGCGTCCTCACGCCCAAGGGCGCGGACCCGGGCGGCGGTGGCGGCATGGAGAACGTGCGGCAGGACTTCCGTCCGCTCGCCTTCTGGCTGGGATCGGTCGTCACCGGCGCGGATGGCACGGCCACGACCGAGGTGAAGTTGCCCGAGTCGCTCACGACCTATCGCATCCTCGCGGTGGCCGGCGACACGGCCTCGCGCTTTGGATCGGGCGCGGCCGAGATCAAGATCAGCAAGCCCGTCACGATGCTCGGCGCGTTCCCGCGATTCCTGAGTCTCGGCGACAGCGCCACGTTTGGCGCGGTGGTCACCAACACGCTGCCCACCGGTGGCAGCGCGCGCGTGACGATTCGCAGCCTCGATCCGTCGATCCTCGAGATCACTGGCGAAGCCGCGCAGTCGCTGACATTGGGCGCCGGGGCCAGCAGCAACGTGCGGTTCGCGGCCATCGCCAGGCAGGTGGGCGTGGCGCGGGTGCAGCTGTCGGTCACGATGGGCGACAACACCGATGCGTTCGAGCAGGCGCTGCCCGTGACGCGGCTGACGCGGCTCGAGACGAGCGCGGCCTTTGGCGACACCACGGACCGGGCGACGCAGGCGTTCGAGATGCCGGCCGGCGTGCTGCCCGGCACGGGGGGTTTGTCGATCGACTGGGCGTCGTCCGCGATGGTCGGCCTGGGCACCGGCGCGCGGTACCTGGTGGATTACCCGTACGGCTGCGCGGAGCAGAAGGCCTCGGCCGCGATGGCGTTCCTGCTGGCCGCCGATCTGGGCCGGGCGTTTTCGCTCGGCGACATCAACCCGGACGACTACCGGACGCGGGCCACGCGGCTGCTGCAGGATCTGCCGCGGTTCCAGTGCGGCAACGGCGGATTCGGGTTGTGGCCCACCGGCTGCTACGCCGATCCGTACCTGACGGCCTACGTGCTGCAGGTGATGAAGGTCGGCCAGGATCTGGGCATCGCACCCGATCAGGCGGTGATCGACCGCGCGCTGGACTACCTGGAGCAGAGCCTGACCCAGGCGGCGCCGGCGCAGGTGCAGTGGCTGCCGGTGTGGGGCGCGTCGCAGGCGTTTGGCGTGAAGGTGCTGGCCGAGTACGGGCGCAACCAGGACTCGAACATCACGCGGCTCGCGGGCATCGCCGATCGGCTGCCGGTGTTCGCGATGTCGTACCTGCTTGATGCCCTGGCCGCGGCCAAGGACCGGGGCCCGCGCTATGTGAGCACCCTGGCGCGCGTGACCAACGCGCTGCGCGTGGAGGGCGACCAGGCGCACGTGCAGGAACTGAACGAAGACGCGCTCGGCTGGATCTGGCACTCGAACATCCGGTCCACGTCGATCGTGCTCAGTGGATTCGCGCGGCGGGGCGACAA
>JANLHE010000004.1 GCA_024653875.1 Acidobacteriota bacterium | reverse complement strand
GCCGAGCGTGGCGTACACGCCAAGAATCATCTGCTCGTACTCTGGCTGGTTGGGTTGCCACTGCCACCCAGCCGGCCAGTACATCATGAGCGGCCATACGCCGACGATGAATACGATTCCGACGAGGAGCAGCACCGCACGCAATGGTCGATCCGGCTGGTCAGACATGAAGACCCCCTTGGAAATGAGCAAGCCCCGATACGTTCGAGTGGTACCCTACCACTTGGCGATGCGGCGTGTGGGCATAACTTCTTTGCAGGCCACAGGGTTCAAGGGGCCCAAGGGTACGACTCGCAGCCATGGTCAAGGAGTTTCGGTGGGCCTGAGTTCAGGATATTTGATCGTGGGGAACCTGTTGGCACGGGCTCGCAAATCACAAATACCCAATCACAAATAATCAATTCTTAAATAACCAATTCCTAGAATCCCTGCCCGATGCCCACCTGCCATTTGATGGGTTTGCCGGCGCGGTCGATGGCGCGGGACGCGGAAAGTTCAAGCGTGAGAAAGCCGAAGAGGTTGCCGCGCAGCGCCGCGCCGTAGCTGCGCACCAGATCGCGGGAGCCGCCGAGCAGCGAGGGGCGCGAGTCGTGGGACCAGGCCACGCCGGCATCAAAAAACGCCGCGATCTCCAGCGGCACGTAGTAGCCGTAGTCGATCTCGCCGCGGAACAGGCCCAGGAGCGGCGCGCGCACCTCCGCGTTCAGCACCATCACCCGGCTGCCGGCCAGCCGATCGAACACCGCGCAGGTGTTCCGTTCGAACACGCCGCACTCGCCCGGTTCGAACGAGCCGAATCCATAGCCGTGCACCAGGTGCTGGTGGCCGGCATACAGCTTCGCCAGTTGCGGCGCCTCGGCATCGCGGCCGTAGCGGCCCACGTGCATCGCGCGCACCGCGATCGTCACGGGCCGAACCGGCATGGCGTACCGGCGCCAGTCCGCCACGGCGGTCGCGAACTGCAGCGATCCGCGCGTGTACCGCATTTCGAGCCGCGAACGCTGCCCGAGGATCGGGCTCGTGGCGCCGAAGAACGACGTGTCGCGGACCAGCGCGCCGCTGAACTCCGCGAGGTGCAGCGAATCGGCCAGCTTCTCTTCGTAGTCGCGCCGGCTGAGCAGGTCCTCGGTCTCCACGTCGTACACCCGCTCGCGCACATCGCGATTGAACGCCACCTGATTGAGGCTGACACCGGCCTCGAACCGCGTGGAGGTGCTGAAGGGAAACGCCGTCATGGCCGACGCTCCGCGATAGATCTGACGGTCGATGACTTCGTTGACCTTGGTCGTGGCGCCGTCCGGGCTGTCCTCGAACGTGAGGTACCCGAGCCGGTACGGCTCCACGCTCAGGGAGGCGGCCCAGTTCCACCGGTGCCGGCGGTTGATGTAGGTCAGGCCCGCGCCCAGATCGTCGATGTCGTTGTCCACCGCGGCGCTGACGGCCAGCACCCGATCGCCCAGCATGTCGCTGAACAAGGCCGCGATCGATCCGCCGACAAACCCGCCGAATGAGTTCACGCCCGCATACACCGTGGGCTGACTCACCACGTCGAGCGTCAACTTGCGGCGATACGGCACGGGCGCCGCCTCGGGCAGGGCCGGCGGCAACCCGCGCGCATGGTCGTCGAGCAGCCGCGCCACGTCACCGGTCGCCCGGCTCAACAGGGACAACGACGACAACGACGACAACGACCGCAGGCCTGCGGCCGGCGCAGGCGGGGCCGGCGTGATGTGCGCCGCGAGGCGCGAGACGGCCGGTGGCACCATCGCCACCACGTCGGCCTCATCGAGCACATACACGGCGTGCCCGTCCCGCTCGAACACGCTGAAGGCCATGCGCCCCGTGCGTGTCGCCAGCGACAGCGCCGGACTCGTGGAGGTGATGCCCGCGATGCCGGTGGCAAACGCGGTCAGCCGCGAGACCGGTCCACCGTCCAGGCCAATGCGGTACAGGTTGCTGACGCCGTCCGGGTCCGCGATGAACGTCACGCTCCGGCCATCGGGACTGACCTGCGGGCTCAGGTGCTTCCCCTCCAGGAATGCCTGGAGGGGCCGAACCGCGCGGGTCGCGAGGTCCAACGTCGCCAGCCGCAGCGGGCCCGGCTTGAGCCACTCCATATCGGTGCTGAAGCGTTCCGTCACGAAGACGAGCGTCTTGCCGTCCGGCGTGAACACCGGTTCCAGGTCGGCGAAGGGATCGGCGGTCAACGCCGTGACCTGTCCCGTTGGCAGGGCCACCTGGTAGAGATCCGTCAGGCCGCCACGATTCCCGCTGACCACGATCGATCGCGCGTCGGGCGCCCACACCGGGTTCAGGGCATCGTCCAGATCGTCCAGGATCAGTTCCTGGTTGATCCGGCCGCTCGCGGGGTCGAGAAACACGAGCACCGGCCGTCCCGCGCGCACGGCCGTGACCACGAGCTGCCGTCCATCGGGCCGCCACGCGCCGGCGGAACTGAGGAACTGCAGGCTGTCGAAGTGGGGATCGGTGGCCGACCCCACCAGCTTCCGGCTGATGCGGCCGGTCTCGGTGTTCGCCAGATACAGATCAATCGAGAAGCGATCTTTCTCGGAGAAGAACACCACCTGCGTGCCATCCGGACTGACGCGCGGCCCGATGTTGATCCGTCCCGCCCCGTTCTCGTCGCTGACAAGCAGCCGCGGGTCGCTCGACAGCGCGGGCAACTCGGTCTGCATCGCCTGAATCGCCTGCCGGATCGACACGTGCCAGGCGTCGGTGAGCGCGTCCGGATCGGTGCCCAGTTGCAGCGCGAGTCCCGTCATGTCGAACTGCGGGTTCGCGGCCGATCGCAGCAGGGACGCCACCGCGCGGTCCCCATAGGTGGCGCCGATGTACGCCCAGAACGCGTGGCCCCACCGGTATGGAAACAGTTTGGGATCGTTGAGGTCCTTCACGTGCGGCAGGCGCTCGGTGATCGCGGCGTCGCGGAGCCACATCGCGGTCTGCGCGTCCACCGGCCCCACCGAGAGGTACTCGGCCATGCCCTCGGCAAACCACAGGGGGTATTGGAGGATGCCGGGCAGGCTGAACTCGGACTCGCGCGGGTCCGCCCCGGTCATGTCGAACTGGAACGCATGCACCAGCTCGTGGCCCAGCACGTGATCGGTATCCGCCAGCGAGCCCGCCATGGGCAGGACGATGCGGCGCTTGAGGGCTTCGGTGGCGCCACCGGTGCCTTCGCCCACCAGCCCGTCAATGGCGTTGGTCTGGCGGAAGTGCGCGGACGACGCGTAGAGAATCAGGGGCTGCCGGCCGCGCAGGTCGTGCGAGAAGAACCGCGTGAGCCGGGAGTGCCAGCGCTCCGCCATCCGCGCGACGATCCCGGCCGCCTCGGCTTCTTCCGGGTAGTAATACACATCGAAGTGCTCGGTCGTGAGGATTTGGAAGGTGAAGGACCGGTACTGGACCTTGTTCCGGCCGAAGTACTGCGCCTGCGCCGGAGCCGGTTGCGCCAGGGCGCAGACCAGCGCCAGGGCGAGGACGCCGGCTGTTCGCGTCCACCGGCATCTACAGTAAGATGCGGGGGCGATATGACGTCCCCAGAGACCCCGGCACGCACGGTGCATTGCGTGAAACTCCATCGCGATCTCCCCGGCCTCCTCTCCGCTCCCTGGCCCGGCGAACTCGGCCGCCGCATTTACGACCAGGTGTCGGCGGAGGCGTGGGCGATGTGGGAGGAACAGATGAAGATGATCCTCAATGAGTATCGCCTGTTGCCGTTTCAGAAGGAAGCCCAGCAACTGGTGGCGAAACACATGGAAGAGTACTTCTTCGGGCAGGGCTCGACGCTTCCCCCGGGATTTGTCCCGGAAACGAAATAGTATCCGCACTGATTCAGGAGGTCTGACACGTGGCCGCACCGACAGCAACCATGGGCATGGCGCCCGCCAGCTCTGACAAGTCGTTTTTCGGACATCCGCGCGGGCTATCCACGCTCTTTTTCTCCGAGATGTGGGAACGCTTCAGTTACTACGGGATGCGGGGATTCCTGCTCCTGTACATGGTGGCGTCAGTCGAAGACGGCGGGTTGGGCCTCAGTGTCCCAGTGGGCACGGCAATCTACGGCACCTACACGTCGGCGGTCTACCTGCTGAGCCTTCCAGGTGGATGGTTGGCTGACCGGCTCCTTGGCCCGCGGCGCGCGGTCCTCTATGGCGGCATCCTCATCGCATCCGGACACTTCTCGCTCGCGTTCCCCTCCACGGCCACGTTTTACCTCGGACTGTTGCTCGTGGTCCTAGGCACCGGCCTCCTCAAGCCGAACATCAGCGTGATCGTCGGTCACCTGTATGCCCAGAAAGACCTGCGGCGCGATGCCGGGTTCTCCATCTTCTACATGGGCATCAATCTTGGTGCCTTCATTGGTCCGCTGATCACCGGTTACCTGGTGCAAAACGAAGGCTTCCGCGTCTGGCTGACCGGCATGGGCATGGAGCCTAATTCGGCGTGGCACTGGGGCTTCGGCGCGGCTGGCGTCGGCATGACCCTGGGCCTCATTCAGTACATCGCCTCGGGCAGGCTTCTGGGCCAGGCGGGCATGGAACCGTCACCCCCCAGGTCCCCGGAGGCGTTTGCGAACCTCAAGCGCGCAGCGACGATGTGGTTTGGTGTGTTCGTGGTGGCGCTCGTGGGCCTCGGCCTTGCGTTGTCCGCCGGCTCGCTCACTGTCACGCCCGAGCAGGTCACCGACGGCTATCTGTACCTCCTCATCGCCGTGGTGGTCGGTTTCTTCTGGTGGCTGTTCAAGGGTCCCGGCAATGACTGGACGCGTGAAGAGCGCGGCCGCCTGTGGGTCATCACGGTCATGTTCGTGGCGGCAGCCCTCTTCTGGTCGGTGTTCGAGCAGGCGGGTTCAACCCTGAATTTGTTCGCCGTGGACAAGACCAACAACACGCTGTTCGGCATGGCCTTCCCGAGCGTGTGGTTCCAGTCGCTCAATGCCCTCTTCATCGTCGCGTTTGCGCCGGTGTTTGCCTGGTTGTGGGTGAAGATGGGCGACCGGCAGCCGGCCAGCCCCGTGAAGTTCTCGTTCGGCCTGATTGGCGTCGGGCTTGGATTCCTGGTGCTGATACCGGCGGCGAACCTGGCGGCCGGCGGGCTTGTGAGTCCCCTGTGGCTGTGTGCCACGTATCTCGTGCACACGTGGGCGGAACTGTGTCTGAGCCCGATCGGGCTGAGTTCGATGACCAAACTCGCGCCGTCGCGCATCGTCAGTCTGATGATGGGCGTCTGGTTCCTTGGCGCATCGGTGGGCAACTACATGGGCGGTGAAATGGCCGGCCTTTACGCGTCGATGCCTCTCCAGAACCTGTTCGGCGTGGTCGGCCTGTTCGGGATCATCGCCGGCGTGATCATGCTGATGTTCTCCGGCAAGCTCACGACGATGATGCACGGGGTGAAGTAGGGGCGCGGTGCCGCTCAGGAAATACCAGGAGAAACGGAACTTTGCCTCATCACCTGAACCTCGGGGTGATGAGGCAAAGGCCCGCCGCGCGCGTAAAGGCAAGAAACCCTGCTTCTGCGTCCAGAAACACCTCGCCAGTCACCTGCACTACGACCTTCGCCTCGAACACAATGGCGTCCTGCTGTCGTGGGCGGTGCCCAAGGGCCCCTCGCTCGATCCCTCGATCAAACGATTTGCCGCGCAGGTGGAAGACCATCCGGTGGAGTACGGGTCCTTCGAGGGCGTGATTCCCGAAGGCTACGGCGCGGGGATCGTCATGTTGTGGGACTCGGGCACCTGGACGCCCGAATCACCGGACGTGGATGCGGCGCTGGCGAAAGGGGACCTGAAGTTCACGCTCGACGGCTACAAGCTGAAAGGATCGTGGGTGCTGGTGCGCACGCGCGGCTACGGGCGGCGCGGCGAGAAGCCCACGGGGCCCAGCTGGCTGCTGATCAAACACCGGGATGGGTGGTCGGGTGACCTGGACATCACGGAATTTGCGCCCCTCAGCGTCAAGTCCGGCGACGACTTCCCCGCCATCATGGCCGCCCAGGATCCCGCCCTGTGGCTCACCAATCGTCCCGCGTCGGGAGGCGCCACCGGTGCTATGCTTCGAACGATTATTGAAGAGGCGGCGGAGTTGAAACTCGCCGAGCTGGAGAAGAGTCAGACGCCGGCGCGCGGCCGTCGTGCACGCAAGTCAACCTCGTAACCCCGGGAGAGGGTTTGTCATGAAGCAGTCCCTAGTCGCTGTCGTCGCCTCAGTCGCTCTTGCCGGCGGAGCCGTCCTCGCCGCTCAACAGCAGGCCCCGCCTGCCGCCCCGAAGGCCGAAGCCGCCCCCGCCGCCGCTGCCGCATCGCCGGCCGGCAAGTGGCTCATGTCGCTTGAGAGCCC
>JANLHE010000003.1 GCA_024653875.1 Acidobacteriota bacterium | reverse complement strand
AGGGCATGGACGTGGTGGGCGTGCGGACGGTCGGCGAAGCGCTCGACGCGCTGCTGTAGGAGGCCGGGCCGGACCCGGCTCACGTCAGCGCGAAGGTGGTGCGAACGTCCCGGGCGCGAAGTTGGGATTGATCACGAAGGCACTGAACGACCACTGCGTTGCCCGCCCCCCGTCACTTGACCGCGTGATCCGGAACGGCAGCGTCACGCCGTCCACCGCGCGGAAATCCGAAAACACGAGCGTGTACTCGCCACCTTGCGCCCGGATGTGCCGCTGATACGGGGCGATGAACTTCGCGGGCAGCGAGGTCACCGGATCAAAAATCAGGCGCCCGGCATGTCCGCCGGCGGTGGCGATCGCGATAGCCGGCGCGCCGCGGTCCGCGCCCTGGGTGGCCGGCGGCAGCGAGGTCATCGTGATGGCCGGGTCGGTGCGCAGCAACAGCGGCAACAGCCCGGCCAGGGCGTTGATGTAGTTCTGCCGGGCGGCCAGCGTGAAGGCCCGCTCCCGTACCGCCGGATCGGCCGAGAGCCCGTCGCCGGCCAGCTGCGTCGTGCCCATGCGCCAGCCCACCGCGCCGTCGAGGCCGATGCCGGTCACCGCCTGGGGGCTCCGTTCGTCAATCGGCGCCTCGTACTGCCTGAACTGTCCCGGCGGGGCCGCCTGCAGCACCAGCCGCCGGTTTGACTGATCCCCGTCGGTGAACGAGACGCCGGTGGCGCGCAGGCGCTGGACGAGGTTCACGCGGTCGCCCCCGGCCGCCCGCTGGTACGCCGCCAGGGTCGTGGCCAGCGCGTCGTCGCCCCGGGCGGGCACGGGGGCCGTGGCGTTAGCGCCCGCCGTGTCGGTCGTGCCGCCGCACGCGGTCAGGCCGGCAAGGGCAGCCACCAGCAGGGATCCGCGGGTCAGCATCGCGCCATCTTAACGCGGCCCCGAACGCAATATAGAATGTGCCATGCGCGGTTTCCTGCTCGTGCGGGCGATGTTTGTCGGCGCGGTGGTGTATGCGGCCATCCAGATTCAGCCCCTGGCCGGCCAATTGGTGCTCAACGGCGCCATTGGCCTGGTGGTCGCGCTCATCATCGTCGCCGCCGAAGCCCGCATGCGGGATGCGGCGGTCACGCAGCTGTTGGGCGGGCTGCTGGGGTTTGGCGTCATGCTGCTCGTGGCCACCACCCTGAGCGGGGCGCTCTACTGGGCCAATGCCGGCGACTCGAAGGTCCGGTTCCTGCACAGCCTGATCATCATCGTCCTGCCGTACCTGGGGCTGGTGTTCGGCGCGCGCAAGGGCGAGTGGCTGGAGCCGGCGAACCTCATCAGCCTGTTTCGCGACGCGCGGCCCCAGAAGCGCTACAAGATTCTCGACACCAGCGTGATCATCGACGGCCGGATCGCCGACGTGGCCGAGACCGGGTTCATCGACGGTACCCTCGTGGTGCCGCAGTTCGTCCTCAAGGAGCTGCAGTGCGTGGCGGACTCGTCCGATCCGCTCAAGCGCAATCGCGGCCGCCGCGGCCTCGACATCCTGCAGCGCATCCAGAAGATGTCCGGCGTGGAGGTGGTGATCTCCGATATCGACTTTCCGGACATCAAGGAAGTGGATATGAAGCTCATCGAACTGGGCCGCACGCTGCTCGGCAAGATCGTGACGCAGGATTTCAACCTGAACAAGGTGGCCCAGTTGCGCGGGGTGGAGGTGCTGAACCTCAACGAGCTGACCAACGCGCTCAAGCCCGTGGTGCTGCCCGGCGAAGTCATGTCGGTGTTCATCATCAAAGAGGGCAAGGAATACAACCAGGGCGTGGCGTACCTCGACGACGGCACGATGGTGGTGGTGGACAACGCGCGCAGCCGCATCGGGCGGACCCTGGAAATCGTGGTGACCAGCGTGCTGCAGACCACGGCCGGCCGCATGATCTTCGGGCGCCACCTGGAAGCCCAGACCGCCGCGGCGGGGCCGCGCTCCGCCGCGCAGGCGTGAGCGTGCCGCCACGCGACTGGTGGCTGACGGTTTTCTTCCTGATCCCCGCGATCACGGTCTACACGGTGGTGCTGGGCCTGGTGTCGCTCGTCTCCACGGTGTTTGATCGGCGTGGGCACATGGCGCACCGGTGCGCCCGCGCCTGGTCGCGGCTGATCCTGAAGACGACACGGGTGACGGTGCGGCTCCGGGGCGCCGCGCTGCCGCCGGCCGGCGCCAGTTGCGTGTTCGTGGCAAACCACCAAAGCACCTACGACATCCCGGTGCTGTTCGCGGCGATCCCGCTTCAACTGCGGATCATCGCGAAGGCCTCGCTGGGGCGGTTCCCGTTCCTGGGATGGCACCTCCGGCGCGCCGGCCATGTGCTGGTCGATCGCGCGAATCCCGGCGCCTCGGTGTTCAAGAAGATGCGGCGCATGGTGCGACAGGGGGCGTCGCTCATCGCGTTTCCCGAGGGCACGCGCAGCGCCGATGGCCGCGTGGGCCGGTTCAAGGCGGGCGTGTTCCTGCTGGCGATTGAGAACGGGCTGGACATCGTGCCGCTGACCATCGCGGGCAGCCGGCACGTCATGCGCAAGGGACGCCTCGTGACCCGTCCGGGCGCGGTGGAGGTGACCGTCCATCCGGCGGTTCCGACCGCCGGTCTCTGCCGCGGGGATGCCCGCGCGCTGGCGTCGCGCGTGCGCGAGGTCGTGGCCTCGGTCGAAACGGCCTAGAATTGACTCCGTGTTCGTCTCCCTGATCCTCGTCGCGGCCGGGCGCGGTCTCCGCGCGGGCGGCGACGTGCCCAAACAGCTGGTGGACCTTGGCGGCAAGACGATGCTGCAGCGGAGCGTGGCGGCCTGTGACGCGCATCCGGCGGTGGACGAGATCGTGGTCGTGCTGCCGGCCGAGTTCATCGCGGACGCCGCGGACCTTGTGGGACCGACGCGCGCGGCCTGCCGGGTGGTGGCCGGGGGCGCGCGGCGGCAGGATTCCGTGCGCGCGGGCTTTGCCGCCGTGTCGGACGCCGCGACGATTGTGCTCGTGCACGACGGGGCGCGGCCGTTTGTCTCGCGCGCGGTGATTGACAGGGTGATCGCGGCCGCGGTCGAAAGTGGCGCGGCGGTGCCGGCGGTGCCGGTGCCGGACACGGTGAAGCGCGTCGCGGTGGACGGGGGCGGCGCGGCCCGGCGCCGGGTGGTGGAGACGATCCCCCGCGAGGATGTGTGGCTGGCGCAGACGCCGCAGGGATTTCGGCGCGGAACGCTGGCGGCGGCCATCGAGGCCGGCGCGGCGCGCGCGGAGGCGACCGACGAGGCGCGCCTGGTGGAGTGGATGGGACGCGAGGTGCAGGTGGTGGACGGCGACAGCAAGAACATCAAGGTGACAACCGCCGAGGATGTGCGGCAGGCGAAGAGCCACTGGGGCGCCGCGGCACGCGCCGGCACGGGATACGACCTGCATCAGCTGGTGCCCGGCCGGCCGCTGGTGCTGGCGGGCGTCGTGGTGCCTGGTGCGCTGGGGCCGATGGGACACTCGGACGGCGACGTCGTCTGTCACGCGCTGACCGACGCCATCCTGGGCGCCGCCGGCGCGGGAGACATCGGACAGTTGTTCCCGAATACCGATCCGCAGTGGAAGGATGCCCCCGGGCTGGACTTGCTGGCGCGCGCGCTGGCCGTGGTGCGCGCGTCCGGGTGGAGCGTGGTCAACGTGGACGTGACCGTGATTCTCGAACAGCCGAAACTGGTGCCGCACCTGCCGGCCGTTCGCGCCAACCTGGCGACCGCGCTTGGCGTGGCGATGGATGCCGTGAGCGTCAAGGGCAAGACCAACGAAGGGATGGATGCGGTGGGGCGCGGTGAAGCAATTGCCGCGCACGCCGTGGCGCTGCTGGCGGGAGGGCGATCCTGATGGCGGCACCCTTGCGGCTCCGCTTCGCGCCGAGCCCGACCGGGTTGCTGCACGTGGGCAACGCGCGCACCGCGCTGTTCAACTGGCTGCTGGCGCGCGGCCAGGGCGGCACGTTTGTGTTGCGGGTGGAAGACACCGACACCGAGCGGTCCACGCGCGCGTCGGAGGACGGGATCCGGGACGACCTGCGGTGGCTGGGCCTGCTGTGGGACGAAGGACCCGATGTTGGCGGGCCCTACCCGCCGTACCGGCAGTCCGAGCGCATGGATCGGTACGCGGCGGCCGCAAGCCGCCTGATTGCCGGCGGTCACGCGTACTACTGCTTCTGCAGCGCCGAACACCTGGAGCAGGAACGCGCGGCCGCGCTCGCGGCCGCGCGGCCGCCGAAGTACTCCGGCCGCTGCCGTTCGCTGCCAGCCGCCGAGGCGGCCGGGCGCCGCGCCGCCGGCGAGCCGGCCGCGCTGCGCCCGGCCGCCTCGGCGGCCGGCAGCGAGCGGCAGCGGCCGGAGTCCTTCGGCGGCCGCGGGGG